>JBAZHU010000017.1:3226-14917 GCA_041652215.1 Methanoregula sp.
CTGGCCTATGATTCGGAACCGGGCCGGACCTGGTGCGAACATCTCATGAAGATCGTGACAGAGACGGCCGTTGACGAGTCACACCTGCGTGCCGAAAAGCTGGGTACGTTTCCGGCTTGGCAGGGAAGCATCTGGAAAGACGTTAAGGTAAGAAACGCTGCGATGACCACGGTTGCGCCAACCGGGACTATTTCCCTTCTTGCCGGATGCTCAAGCGGTATCGAGCCGATCTTCTCGTTCGCGTACACGAGGAAAAACACCGTGGGGAAAGTTTTTGTAATCGTGAACCCGGTTTTCAGGGAGGCACTCCTGCATATCCTTTCCGATATGGGATATTCCGGTGATGCGCGGGAAAAGAAGGCTGAAGACGTGATCTCCCATGTCCATGAGACCGGGACCGTCCAGGACCTGGCCTGGCTCCCCTCGGAGTTCCGTGTGCTCTTTAAGACGGCCCTTGATATCCCGTGGCGGGACCACATCCGGATGCAGGCGAGCTTCCAAAAATATGTCCATGCTTCGATCAGCAAGACCATTAACATGCCGGGCTCGGCGACAAGAGAGGATTGCGAAGAAGCGCTCCTGATGGCCTGGAAACTCGGCATCAAGGGAATGACAATTTATCGGACAGGCAGCCGGGAGAATGTCGTCCTTACTTTAAAAGAAAAGGAGCCATCCCCCGTGTCTGTTCCGGTTGTCTCTGTTGCTGTCACAAAAACTGAGCCCGAAAAGATTCTATCGCTTTCCATCGACCGACCAAAAGAGCTCTCCGGCCGGACGTATCTCTGCCAGTCTGGATGCTGCCGCCTTTATGTCACGGTGAACCTGCTCGAAGAAAAACCCATAGAAGTCTTTATCAGGACGGTCGGGAGCGGGGGCTGCGACGCGAACAGCAGTGCCCTAGGACGGGCGATCAGCACAGGTCTCCAGAACGGTGTGCCGTACAGTAAGTTCGTAAAACAGTTTGCGAAAGTGAACTGTATCACGTCCATCAAGAATATCACCGCGGAAGGACATTCCTGCGCGGATGTTGTCGGGCGCTGCATTGAACTTTCGGCGAAGAACCAGAGTATTGCGACGTTAAACGATTGGAGTGTCAAAAAGACCGACGAGACCCGGATCTGCCCTGAATGTCACCAGCCACTCGATTTTGGTGAGGGATGTAACCAAGGGATCTGCAAATTCTGCGGCTGGAGCGGATGCAGTTGATCTTTTCAACGAGTTTCTGGTTGCAACGACAGGAAAAAAAGGTGATAGAATGATGTACAAGGATTGCAAAAAACAAATCGACGATCCAGCGGTCTGGATAGCGAACACTATTCGGGAATTCTGCAGGACTTCCCCGGAAAACGATATGCATTATCCCGAACGTGAACCCCTCACCGATGAACCGCTGATCGGTTTCTCAGCAGGAGACGACCTGCTCTACGAGGCTCTCAAAAAGGATATCGGCGCACCGTTCATGACCCCGCCTAAGCTGTTCCGGGCTGCGTTCCCGGACACCGATGCTGATGCCGGGGATCTCACGGTCATCAGCTGGATCCTGCCCCAGACCACACTCATCAAAGACGAGAACAGCAAAGAGACGCAGTACCCGTCGGAACGCTGGGCGCGGGCCAAGCACTACGGGGGCATATTCAACATCGCCCTCATGAACAACCTCACTGGTGTGCTGGCCCAGAACGGTATCCGGGCCATGGCCCCGACCCTATCGCCGGCCTGGAAGATCGGGGTCTCGGAAAAATACGGCATTGCCTCATCGTGGTCGGAGCGCCATGCTGCCTATGTCTCGGGCCTTGGGACATTTGGCCTCTGCGACGGCCTCATCACCCGTAAGGGAAAGGCCATGCGGTGCGGATCACTCATTGCCCGCATCAGGATTTCCCCGACACCCCGGCCCTACACGGACCCTCATGCCTGGTGCCTGTACTATGCCAAAGGCAGCTGCAAACTCTGCATCAAGCGGTGCCCGGCGGGGGCGATCTCGGAACAGGGGCATGACAAGAACCGGTGCAGGGAGTACTGTTTCGGTGTTGCCCAGGATTATATCCACGAGAAGTACCACATCGACAATTACGGGTGCGGGCTCTGCCAGGCCGGTGTCCCCTGCGAATCGAAAAATCCCGTGCGGCCAAGGAAAGGGGCCGGGTCCCCGGCATAAGCACGGGTATGTACGCTTCTGATCTGCTCACCCGGATCCGCTGCGATCTTGACACGATCCCGGGGTACATTGCCCGGATCGAACGGGAGAATCGGGGAAAAAGGGAGGACCCGCCAAGCGCGATCTCTCACCTTGGGGACTACAATTACGCCACGTATACCGAAATCCGCAGCCGGGACCCCGTTGAGCCGGATTTCCCTGTCGATCCCGGGGCCGTAAAAGAATGCGAAGAGGCCTTGGGCTGGTACCTGGAGCGGTATGCCCCCGGCAACAGCGAGCTGAAAATCTACGTCACCGCTCTCTCGCTCTACCTGATCTTTATCGCTCGAAGGCCCCTGCACCCACCCGGCATGGCGTTCTCTGACACCATCCGTATCACAAAAAGAGGGGATTATTACTACTGCACCGGGAAACGCCGGTACCAAGACGATCCCGCCGCCCTCTGCCACTTCTGCATCTGCCGTGCAAAAAAGGATCCGGGAGATGCCTCCCGGTCCGGTTAGATCTTCTTATAACACAGGTACCAGTCCTTGCACTCGTACCCCTCACTCAGCCGCTTCTCCATCTCGGCTGCGGTCTTTGGCGGCGCCACGACCACCTTGTCGCCCGGCTGCCAGTTGGCCGGGGTCGAAACCTTGTACTGGTCGGTCGTCTGGAGCGCTTTAACGAGCCGGATGATCTCGGGCATGAACCGGCCGTTCTGTAACGGGTAATAGATCATCGCCCGCATGATGCCCTTGTCATCGATGAAGAATACGCACCTGACCGCCGCAGTCGAACTCTGCGCCGGGTGGATCATGCCGTACTTCTTTGCCACCTTCATGTTCAGATCGGCAATGACCGGGAACGGGACGGTGACCCCCATCTTCTCCTTGATGTTCCTGACCCAGGCAAGATGGGCTGATACGCTGTCCACGGAAAGCCCGATGAGCTTCACGTTCAGTGCTGCAAGTTCATCGTGGATCGCCGCAAACGCCATGAACTCCGTGGTACAGACCGGGGTAAAATCGGCGGGATGGGAAAAGAGCACCACCCATTTTCCCTTTAAGTCCGAGAGTTTGATCGGGCCTTGCGTCGTCTCCGCTTCAAAGTCCGGTGCAGGTTCACCCAGCACCGGAAAACCCGTGCATGCTTCTTCCGTCATATGGGTTCCTACTTCTTCATGATCTCATCGAGCTGGGCCTTGCCATACACATAGGCCGGCATGCCCGCAAGCAGGAACGCGACCCGGAGCGCCTCTTCGACCTCGGCCTTCGTGACCCCGAGGTTTGCTGCACCGGCAATCTGGGCGCGGACGGCGTGCTGGTCGCGGAGCGATGCCGCAATCGCAATCGCGATCAGTTTCTTGGTCTTCCGCGAGAGTTTCCCGTCTGACCAGATGTGATCCTCCATCTTGATGACGAGGTCGTACATCCCGGGATCGTTGACGGTCAGCTCCTTGAAGAACTTGGGCACTTTCCCGATCTTCTTTTCCAGACCTTTGAGATCCTTTTCGGTTCCTTTCCTTACAACAGGCTTCTTCGTAACAGGTTTTTTGACTACCATACTCATTCACTCTCCAGTTTCATCGGTTCGCCGCAACAGATCAGTTCTCCGCCGCCGGCTTCTTTTACAATTACCACATTCCCGCAGATCTCGCATTTGAAGACCTGCCCTTCTGCGGATACGTTTACCATGCTGAACTTCTTCCTCCCGTTCCCCGGGCTGATCAACATTCACATGCCCGTTTCATGCGGGCACCCGAAAAACCCGTGACAGGTTTACGGGCAGTCACACCTGGCAGTACCGTTGCCGGAAAAATAAGAAATTACTGGAAACTCTTGCCGCGTTTTGGCGGGTTCTTTGCATCTTCGGGAGTCTTGATGTCCGGCCGGATGTGGGTCATCGGGAAGCACTGGTACTCCTCGCAGGAGCAGGCCGGGCACTTGCGGAGATCCTGCTCGCTCTTGTCGAGCGTGAATTCCTTGCCGCAGTCGATACACACGTACTTTCCCGGCCCGACCTTCTGGCCTGCCGTATACGTCTTTTGTTCGGTCAGATTTATCACCAGACTTCCCTTTTATATCAAAGATATATATCAGTTGTGTTCGTACGAATCGCGTCCGTTTTCTTCGCCCTCGTTTCGTATGCAAAACTATATTGCGTTTTTTTCCCCAATGCTGGTATGAAAAAAAAGGTCATCGGGCTCCTGGGCAGTCCGCTCCCGGAAGGCAACACCGCTCAGCTGCTGGCACGGGCAATGCAGGGTGCGAGGGATGCCGGCTGCGATGTGGAGCTTGTCCCGGTGACCTGTCTGGATTTTCAGGGCTGTCAGGAAAATTTTTTCTGCCAGGATCACGAGACCTGCATCCTTGACGACGACATGCAGCAGATGTTCCCGAAGTTCCGGGAGATGGACGGCCTGATCCTCGCCACTCCGATAATGACCATGGGAATTCCCGGCACCCTCAAGTCGTTCATCGACCGGTTCCAGGTCTTTTTCATGGCAAAATACCATCGCAACCAGCCCCTTGTCACCCCCGAAAAGAAAGCGGGGCGCAACGGTCTTTTCATCTGCATCTCCGGAATGGACATCCCGGAAGTCTTTGTCGGGGCAAAACTGACGGTCCGGGCATTCTTTGATATCATCGACTGCCAGTACCGGGACGAACTTCTCCAGAACGGCATGGACCGGATCAGGGATATCCAGACGCGGCCGGATCTTCTCGATGCGGCGTACAAAAAAGGATTTGCCCTGGGGGCGTCGCTTGCTGCGTCCGGGCAGCCCAAGGAGAAATCCTGAAGTGATCCGCTTACTCCCCCGGGTATGGCCCTTAAACAATACCCGATGGACTAAAAAAAGATCCTGATTCGAAGATACCGCAATTGTACCTGTGGAGACCCGGGCCCGGTTCGGCAGGGCCGGCTACCGGATGACGGCATTGACGCGGCCGGTGCTGCGTATGCATCCCGGGTTATTTTTTGGGCCCCTCATCGATCCCTTTAAACCGGATACAAAATGCGGTGCCGGAACTGCCATCAAGTGTAATTTCGCCGTCGAGCTGCCGGACAAGATTGTTGACCAGCTGGAGACCGAGCGACGGGGTATTCCTGAAATCGACATCTTTTGGGAATCCTGCCCCGTTATCTGAGATGATGAGCGTATAGTCGTGGGGGCCGGCCTGCTCCATCCCGATCGTTATCCGGCCTTTTCTCCCGTCCGGGAATGCATATTTCAGTGCATTTGTCAGGAGTTCATTGATGAGGAGACCGCAGGGGATCCCGGTCTCGATATTGAGAGCGAGTGTTTCCGGTGTGACAGAAATCCCAAGGGCGATCTGGTTCTCATCCACCCCGAACGACTCTTTAAGGGTTTCGACAAGTTCCTCAAGATATGTGGCAAAAGGGATGTGCCCGAGATCTTTTGACCGGTACAGTTTCTCATGGATCAGGGCCATGGACTTCACCCGGGAACGACATTCCTGCAGGATGCCCTGCGTGAAGGGATCCGAAACGTTGTTGGACTGGAGGTACAGCAGGCTGCCGATGATCTGGAGATTGTTTTTCACCCGGTGGTGAATCTCCCGGAGGAGCATCTCTTTTTCGTGGAGGGAGGCGAGGATCAGGGCATCGGCCCGCTTCTTCTCCGTGACCCTCCACATGGCATTCAGGATGAGCGTCAGCTGCTGTGCATCGGCTGTGGTATACTCCGTATCCTTGTTACCCACTCCAGCCACTGCAACGATATGCTCCCGGTCAAAGAGGGGAACGTTCATGTGCCGGGAAAGTTTCACATGTCCCTCGGGAATTCCCTTCTTGTAGGGCGAAGGGGCGGCATAATCGTTCGTGATGACCGGTTTTCTCTGCCGGATCGCCTCGCCCCACAGGCCGGTTTCGCTCACCTTGTAGCAAAGGGGTTTATTTACCATCCTGCACTCCTTCATGGCCGTCGTTGTCCAGTGGTGCATGGTGAGTACCGTTTCATCCTCGTTCATGAATGCAATGTACCCGAGTTTGCTCCCGGTCAGTTCAAGTGCCGTTTCAAGTGCAAATCGGGCGATCTCTCCGTCAGGTTCAGTACTCATCTGGCTGAGGTCCAGCAGCGCTTTTGCCCGTGTGGACTCGGCACGGATAACAGACTCTGCTTTCTTTCGTTCGGTAATATTACGTCCCATCCCCACGTACCCCGTGGGCTCACCCTCCGCGTTCCTGACAAGGGTGACGGTGACCTCGGCCCAGTACGAGGAACGGTCCTTGTTTTCGATTTCCAGATCCATCGTCCGTGAGATGTGGTGATTCGGGTACTCTTTGAGCTCACGGGCCATATCCCCGATAATTTTTTCCTGAAAACCCGGGCGGGACGCGGGGGAAAGGTGCTCCATGATGGTCATATTCAGCAGCTCCCCGGTGGAATATCCCCGCTTGCGTGCAGCGGAGGGGCTGATGAAGGTAAGCCGCAGATCCATGTTCATCAGCCAGACGATATCGTCCATGTTTTCTGTGATGACCCGGTACCGTGCCTCGCTCTCTTCCAGCGCGGCCTGCGCCTTTTTTCTCTGGTCGATCTGTTGGATCTGGTTTTTGAGCTCGGCGAACTGGGCTTTTGGCTCCCCCCCTTTCTGGAGGTAGAAATCTGCCCCGTTGTTGAGCGCGTCGATGATGACTGCATCCCGGCCTTTCCCGGAAAATATGATAAAGGGGGTTGTATCTCCCTCTTTTTTGAGGATCTTAAGAAAGGCGAGCCCGTCAATAGCAGGCATCTCGTAATCTGCAACGATCACATCGTACCGGGTGGTTTTGAGGGTGTCAAGTGCATCGTTCGCTGAGACAAACGTATCTACCTGCAGGTTCCGGTCTTTTTCCAGAAACTTTTTAGTAATATCACAAATACCCTCTTCGTCATCGACAAACATCACGGAAATTGGGGAAATGGCGCTCATACCTGTTCAAACGTCAGCGGTGATGAAACATATGTGGTACACATGATATAATTACCGTTCCCGGGCCAACTGCCTCCCCGCCCGCCCATCATACCAGCCCTTTCTCTTTCATGCTGGAGAAGCCGGTCCTCGTGATAATGATATGGTCGAGGAGCTGGATGCCAAGCAGGGTGCCTGCCTCCTGGAGCTGCCGGGTGATCGCGATGTCCTGTGCGCTCGCCTCAAGCGATCCCGACGGGTGGTTGTGCACGCAGATAATCGAAGCCGCCCGGTCGGTGATCGCCCCGGCAAATACCTCGCGGGGATGGACGAGACTGTGGTTGAGAATACCGATCGTGACCACCCGGGTGCTGATCACTTCACCGGCACCGGTGAGGCTGATGCAGATGAAATATTCCTGCGGCTTTTCCCGGTACGTCCCGACCAGCGGCAGCACATCCTCCGGTTTTTTGATAGTTACTGCACCGGTCGGTTCGTAACGGCGGCGCCCGAGTTCGAGGCAGGCCATGATCTGGGCGGCTTTTGTCGGTCCGATACCCCCGATATCCAGCACGTCTTCATACCGGATCTCCCGGGTACGATCGCCGAGCAGGGCTGCGATGTCGCGGGCGATCACCCGGACATCCCGGTTTATGGTGCCTCTCCCGAGAATCGCCTCGATGAGCTCCGTATCGGTAAGTGCCGCCACGCCTTTTTTTGCGATCTTTTCCCGCGGGCGGTCATGCTCGGGAACGTCCTTCATCTTTTTCATGGTACAACCCGGGGAAAGCAAATTACGCGGGCCGGCACCTGTTCATACATATGTATGCGTAGTTTTCCCCGGTCTATATTATCTTTCATATTCATTCCGGAAAATGCCCTGATAGAGGTAATTGTGCCTCTGGCTCTGCCCCATGAAGAATCTTTAAGTAAATATCAGGCTATACCTTCCCGCATGACAACCCAAGACAATGCAATGGACGCTTTTGCCGGCGAATCCCAGGCAAACCGGAAGTATCTCGCGTTTTCCGAAAAAGCTGCTGCCGACGGGTTTAACAATATTGCAACTCTTTACAAGGCGGCATCAGAGGCCGAGGCAATCCATGCAAAGAAACTCTTAAAGGTGCTCGGGGCCATCAATGCAACCGAGAAGAACCTGGAAGGAAGCATCGAAGGGGAAACCCACGAGTACACGTCCATGTATCCTGCGTTTGTCAGGGAAGCTGAAGCCGAGAAGAAGAGCGACGCAGTGCTCGCGTTCAGCCTTGCCATGAAGGCAGAAGAGGTGCATGCCGGCCTGTACAAAAAGGCGCTCGCAGCCCTCAAAGCCGGTCATGATCTTGGCAGGGAAAAGGTCTTCCTCTGTCCGGTCTGCGGCAACATCGAGATCGGGAATGCTCCTGACAAGTGCCCGATCTGCGGGGTATTCGGGAAGCAGTTCCGCGAAATTACCCTTTAACTTTTTTTTGTGCGGAGAACTTTTTGTCCGCTTTACCCCCGGAGGTTTCTTTATCCCTGAATTGTGCGAGGGGTTGAACGGTTTATGGCTTCGTGCGCCGCTTATGGGCCCAGACTATGACCACCACAAGAGCAATCAGCGTCGCCCAGGATGCGGAGTAGATCACGATGATGGGGTATTCGAGGATAACCTTTGGCAGTGACGATACCGGGTTCTGGCTCGTTGGTTCCGTGCAGGCAAACGTGAGACTTACCCCCGCCGGGAACCGGGCCGGGCCCCCGAAGTAATGCACGAGCACCGTGGCATTGCCCGATGCAATAGTGCCGGTGACCGGTGCGTTGTTTGTGGCCGGGAAAGCGACTGCCCGCGTGATCCGGGTGTCCTGGTCTTTGAGTTCCACGTACCATTCATCCGGGTAGACCGCCGAATAGGCATCCGTGGCACGCACGGTCAGCTGTGTGCCGGGAGGAACGGCAATATGCCAGATCCCCTCCTCGCTCCGGTTTGAAAAGGTCAGTCTCTTTGAGGCAGTCTGGCCGCCGCCCAGCGAGAGGGTGCCCGAGATAAGATCTGTGTGTGCCGTGCTGTTG
This sequence comes from Methanoregula sp., assembly GCA_041652215.1. GTDB lineage: Archaea > Halobacteriota > Methanomicrobia > Methanomicrobiales > Methanospirillaceae > Methanoregula. The sequence continues at coordinate 12,332 of JBAZHU010000017.1, forward strand.
GGCAGTAACAGGATACCCGTTCCCGGGGCAGTAGTGCATTGGAACCGGTCATCCATGACCTCCCCATAGGTGAGCGCCCGGTTATATATCCTGACCTCGTCGATCCCCCCGGTAAGAAAATGGGGGTCGTTCTGGTCGGGCAGATCGGTGGGTCCTGCATCGGCGCCTATCTGGACGTAATTGGTACCTGAGTAGTGGATGACGCCGGTGGCATTTACCTGGTTGCGGAGAACGCCATCAAGATAGATCTTTGTGGTCCTGCCGTCATAGGTGCCGGTCACGTGGTGCCATTCCCGGGGAGCAATATTCTCGTGAGGGACGGCAACGGACAGAACGTCGCCCCCCACAAGACCAATCGTCCACCAGAGATCGTTCCCGTCATCGAATCCGAGCCGGTACCCGCTGTCATTATCGTATGTCGAGATCAGGGTCTGCGGTGTCGTGTCGTTGACGTAGAACCAGAGAGAGACCGTGATGGCATCAGTGGGATGGTTCAGGGAGGTGTACGGGAGGGATACATAATTTCCCATCCCGTTCAGCACCAGTGCTTTTACGCATCCGCTGTTCTCAACCCGGAGTACACTGCCATGAATCGTCCCGGGGTTCCCGTTCCCGGATCCGTCAAGGGCGGTGATGCCGCTCCCCTCGTTAAAGTTGAGGTAGTCTCCCGGAGCATCGGAAGCAGGAGCCGTACCGGATGCTGCACCTGCTATGGCGATGCACAACAGCAGCGCAAATACCAGTCCTCCGACAATCCCCCAGCGGTGGTTACGGCCGGCGTATGTGTGCATGGTACTATTCCTGTATGAAAGGTGTATTGGGGTTCGCGGGAAAAGAAATTTGCGCTTTTGGTAATTGGCTCTCGATTGGTACCTGCACAATCTTTATTGCCGTCAGGAACCTTTTCGCTTTGATGAGCACAGTCACCGTCTATTCCACGAAGACCTGTCCGTACTGCCGGATGGCCAAGGCGTTTCTTGAGAAGCAGGGTGTCCCCTATATCGCAGTCGATGTCGGTGTCGATGCTGATGCGGCGCAGAAGATGATTGCTCTTTCGGGCCAGCGCGGGGTCCCCGTGATCACGGTCGATGACGAGGTCATTGTCGGGTTTGACTCCCAGCGGTTAAACGAGCTTTTCGGGACGCCGGCCGAGAACGAGCTGTACGATGTGATCATCGTGGGCGCCGGTCCGGCCGGGCTGACCGCGGGTGTGTACTGCGCACGCAAACTTTTAAAGACCCTGATTGTATCGGAAAATATCGGCGGCCAGGCGCTCGAATCGTGGGCGATCGAGAACTACATGGGCTACCGGATGATCACGGGTGAAGACCTGATGAAGAAGTTCGAGGAGCAGGTGCGCACGCTTGACGTCCGGCTTGAACTGGTGCGTGCAAGCGCGATCTCACAGGCCGATGGGATTTTTACCGTGACAACTGTTTCAGGGGCCCTGCTGAAAGCAAAGAGCCTGATTTTGACGCAGGGAAAGCAGCCAAAAAAACTTGGTGTGGCTGAAGAGGAAAAATATCTTGGGCATGGCCTGTCCATCTGCTCGACCTGCGACGGGCCGCTCTATAAGGGAAAGAAGGTGGCGGTTGTCGGAGGCGGGAACTCGGCTGTCCAGACCGCAATTGAGATGAGTGGCATCGCATCGACCGTGAGCCTGATCGTGAGGAGCACGATCAAGGCGGACCCGGTTTACATCAAAAAACTCGAAGAGATCAAGAATATCACGGTGCACCCGCATTCGCAGATTGCCGGGCTCTCGGGTGACAAGTTCCTTGATCGCATTACGATAAAGACGGAGGGCCAGCCCGACCAGGGCATCGGCGTTGATGGCGTGTTTATCGAGATTGGCTGGACGCCGAATACGGAGATCCTTGACGGTCTGGTAGACATAAACGACCGCGGGGAGATCGTGGTGGACGTGGACGGGCGCACGAGCCGGCCCGGGGTCTTTGCGGCGGGGGATGTGACCTCGGTGAAGAGCAAGCAGATTATTATCGCATCCGGGGACGGGGCAAAGGCGGCGCTTGAGGCGTATGAGTACGTGATGAAGAAGGCGTAATCTTTTTTTTTACCCCGGCCCTCGTACGGGCCGGGCGGGGATATTCGTGAAGGCTCTCTCAGAAAACGTGACAGATGGTCCTACTTTGGTCCGCTTCAAATACCGCCCGGGATAACCGAGTTCAATTCATGTACCCGGGAGGACTACGACCACCACCCATTGTAGCACGTACCCGTTTTCGCGATTTCGTCACAAAAAGCCACCGGACAGATTTCTCTCATTCACTCTAACCCTGTCAGATATCTTTCGGGTGCATCCGCCCGGCTGGAATCCGATCAAAATCGTGGTCAAGGCTGACAAGTTTCAGGTTGTTTGCATCAGCTGCGACATACTGGTATGCGTTATCAAAATCCAGATCGTATTTTGTGCACACGGAGGGAACCTGCCTGAGTTCATCCGGTGAAAGGGGCCGGATCCTTATGTGTATCCCGCCGGGAAATTTTCCTCTGTGCCGTCCAATCCCCCGTGTTGACCGGTTGCCGGACACAAAGAAAGGATATCCGTGGCTTTCGCGGACATGG
>JBAZHU010000018.1:0-14766 GCA_041652215.1 Methanoregula sp.
GGGTCGTTTTTCTCGTTGCAGAGTGCCCGCGCCTCGTCCGCCCCTTCGTGGAATCTCCCGATGGCCAGGAGAGCCTCTGCATATTCCCGGCATTTTACGTATCCGGGCCCGAAGGACTCGAACAGGGCACACGCTTCCTCTGCCCTTCCCGTCCGGGTGAGTAATGCAGCCAGGTGCCGGCAGTCATCAGGCCGTTTTCCGAGCGCATAGAGCCTTTTTAAGACCGGAAGTGCCCCCCGGTCATCGTTTCGTGCGATAAGGCTGGCTGCAAAACTACGCAGGGCGTCCTGGTTGTCGGGATCGAGCCGGACCGCCGCCGCGTACTCTGCGATCGCCCCGTCGTCTCCCCTCAATTCGAGCACCTTTGCAAGGTAACTATGGACATGGGATGATTCCGGCATCTTCCGCGCGAGATCCCGGAAATACACCTCTGCATCCTCGGTTTTTCCCAGAGAAAACAGGTTGGTGGCGGCAAGGACTTCAAGGGCCGGATCCCGGGTTGTTTCGAGCAGCCGGTTGCACAGCGCGAGAGATTCCTGGTACTGCCCCTCGTTGTACAACTGGAATGCATCTTTATTCCGGTCGTTTGCGGGTTCCCGTATCATGGTGTGTCCGGGTGGAGCCGGACTTTGAGGAGACCGGTGAGCATCCGAAGCATATCCCCTTTTTTCACCCGGGAATCCCCCTTGTTCTGCCATGCGATGGGAACCTCCTCAATCCGGTACCCGGCCCGTGCCATCCTCCAGATCAGTTCGACGTCAAACTCAAAGCCCCGTGCCCTGAGATGAGGTACTACAGCATCGACTGCGGATTTTTTAAAGACTTTCGCCCCGCACTGCGTATCGTGGTAGGCCAGCCCGAACAGGAGCCGGATAAGCATGTTGAATCCACGGCTCTCCAGCCGGCGCATCCAGCCCTGCCGGATCGCGAGTGTCGAACCCGGTACCCACCGGGAGCCGATTACGACATCCGCAGAGGAGAGATGCCCGAAGAGCCGGCACATTTCGCTGATACTGGTGGAGCCGTCTGCATCCACGTACCCGACGAGCGGTGCCTGTGCGGCAGTAAGTCCCGCGATTACGCCCCCCCCCTTCCCGAGCCGGGTGGCAAAATGCAGGCACCGTATGATGAGATCGGGGCGGCTTTTTGCTATCACTTCTACCACATCTGCTGTGCGGTCGCTGCCGTCGCAGATCACAATGAGCTCCCCGTCGAATTGCGTGATCGACTCAAAGAGGAAGGCGATCCGTTTTTCCTCGTTGTAGGCGGGGATGACGAGGCTGTATGGAATAACGGGGGAATGAGACATAGCAGGCAGTAACCCGGTGCTCTTTTGCCAGACCTAAAAAAATCACCGGCCGGCAGGAGTGCAGTCCTGTACCGTTGGGCGGATATGGCCAATAATATTACTGGTGTTTTCCCAGGTGCCGGGCAAGAGCCGTGTCCTTATGGTATTTCTCTGCAATGGCGAGCGCAGTCGCCCGGAGATCCTGGTGATCCTTAAGGCAGGTTTCAGGTGGCGATGCTTTGCGCAGGATGGCGGAGGTGTTCTCCGTTACCTGGATGAGTTCGGTTGCGATCAGTGCGTCCAGCCAGATTAAGTCGGCGAGCATGCTTTTGAGTTCTGTATCTTCCATATACCTGTTCTGGGGAATACCGGTATTTAAGGATGAAGTAATGGCGGGATGGCCGCCGATGGTTAAAAAAAGCAGGGGCCGGCGGTCTTATCCACGCCACCGGAAGTACGGGATGCCATCGATCACCCGGCACTCGATCTTCTTATCCTTAAAGAGAAGCGGAGTAAGCAGCGTCAGGTTGGCGATGAACACGTCGAGATGTTTTGTGCGGTTCATCCCGGGCCCGATGAGTGCTTCCTCGATCTCGTGAAGCGAGTATGCAGTATCGGGATGTTCCTTGAGCAGGGTCTCGATCCCGTTTATCCCTTCGATACCTTTACTGAACTCATCTGATGAAAGAGACATATCTTTACTACCACCGGTTCACCGTTTACGGTTTTTGATCTCATATATGTTGGGGGCATTCCCCTGCCGCCCATGACGACAACTTTAATCCCTTTTCGTTCCAGACATCAACCCTGGAGTACCATGACCTATCTGGATAATATACGAAAGGACGGGAAGTATGCAAATCCCTTTTTCTGCCTGACAGGAATCGAGGTCGTCCATGCGGAGGAAGGCCGTGCCATGCTCAAAATGGTCGTTCGTACCGACATGCACAATGGTGTGGGCTGGCTACAAGGGGGGATGCTCGTGGCGCTTGCCGATGAGGCGATGGCCCTTGCCCTCTACCCGATGCTGGAAACGACCGAGGGGATAGCGACCATTTCTGAGTCCACCAGTTTCATCAAGGGTGTGCGGGAGGGTGTGATCTTTGCCGAAGGCCGGGTGATCCGGAAAGGGCGCCGGGTCGCGTTCTGCGAGGGAGAGGTTCGGATGGATAATATAGAGAAGACAATGCTCTCCCGGACCACCGCCTCGTTTGCCGTGACGGCCTGCAAATGATATAAAAAAAGGAAACGGTTTAATTACTTTTTATTTTTCTTCGTGCTGGCATTTTTGTCCGGTTTATCCGCGTCTTTTTTGCCGGCCGGTGTCTTCCTTGTGACATAGTATGCGACACCCGCGGCAGCGACGATCCCTACGATCACGAGAATGATCGGATTGACTGACGGGGTGGATGCAGCTGCTTTCTTTGCATCAGAAAGTCTGGTTGCTGTCTCGTTGTTGCCGGGATCGTTTGCGAGCGCTGCGTTGTAGGTGGTTATGGCATCCTCGTATTTTCCCAGTTTAACAAGAGCATCTCCCTTGTTGATCATGGCGCCGGTATAGTTTCCGTCACTGGCAAGGGCCTGGTCATAGGAGGTCACCGCATCTGCGTACTTCCCAAGGTTGTACTGTGCAAACCCCTTATTGTTCCAGAGAATCTGGTCGCTGGGATATTCTTCGAGTCCGTCATTGAGAGTCGTGATCGCGTCGGAATAGTTCCCCTGCTGGATCTGTGCATAAGCCTTGCCTTGGTAGGTATAGAGAAGCGCATCGTTTATTCTTATCAGTGTTGTGTTCGATCCAAGCGCCTGATCGTAGAGTGCAATCGCACCTGTATAATCACCGTTTGCCGTTAACTGCACGGCAGTGTTGTAGTAATCCGTAGCGGCATCGCGGGTGGTATTCCCGCCAGCCGCCATGGCGGGAATGACGGTTACGGCGCAAACCAGAAGAAGCGCGAAAATACCTAGAATCTGCCCGTGTTTCATGCCCGGTATATGGGCGCTGTCCTGACATCAATCTTGCTTTGGCAGGCCGGGGATTCTACCCGGGTGCAGGGAGTCCCGTTCAATGCCGGTACCATACAAAAAGGAGGATGGAGCCGCAAAAGGCCCCGGTGGCGAGCAGGGCGATCATGATAAGCGGGGTATTGATCATGTTCTGCCGGACCAGCATATCCAGGTACCCGGATGTGAGGGTAGTTGCAATTCCGGATGCTCCCATGATAACAAGGAATGCAATCATGGCGACGATGGCACATCTCTCCAGAAACTGTACAAGATACCCGCCAGCCATACCGGTAATTTTTCCCTTGATCCCATAAATGTCGTCATTTTAATTCCGGTACTGGAGAGCCGGCTTACCCCGTCCATAACCGTCCGGTTGTTTAACCTCGTCGTTAAGGTAATAATAATAGGGAATGGGACGAAATGTACAGCAGCGGGGAGATCACGTGAAGTACATTTTTGTCACCGGCGGTGTTATGAGCGGCCTTGGGAAAGGGATTACGGCCGCATCTGTGGGACGGATCCTGAAAAACCGGGGGTACCGGGTCACGGCTGTCAAGATCGACCCCTACTTAAATATCGACGCAGGGACAATGAACCCGGCCCAGCACGGCGAGGTCTTTGTCTTAAAGGACGGGAGCGAGGTCGATCTCGATCTCGGTAATTACGAGCGTTTCCTCGATATCGAGCTCACCGCCTCACACAACATCACGACGGGCAAAGTGTACCGGACGGTGATCGAGAAGGAACGACGGGGCGATTTCCTTGGCGAGACCGTCCAGATCATCCCCCATATAACCGACCAGATCAAGGCCTGCATCCAGCAGGCGGCCGAAGAGGAGTTCCCTGACGGTACAAAAGCAGAGGTGTGCCTTGTCGAGGTCGGCGGCACGGTCGGTGATATCGAGAGCATGCCCTTTTTGGAAGCGGTCCGACAGATGCGGGGTGAACTTCCCGCACACGACTACGTCCTGATCCACGTCACGCTCGTTCCCGAGGATGCGATGGGGGACTTAAAGACCAAGCCCACCCAGCACTCGGTAAAAGCCCTTCGGGAACTCGGGCTCCACGCCGATATAATTGTCTGCCGGAGCGACCGGGTGATCGGTGCCAACACCAAGCGCAAGATTTCGGCGTTCTGCGATCTCCCCATCAGTGCGGTCATTTCGGCTGCCACAGCCCGCGACACGTACGAGGTTCCTATGGAGATGGAGAAGGAGGGGATAGCAGACGTCCTCTCCTCAATTCTTGGCCTTGAGAAGAAAGAAACCGATCCATCCTGGTACCGTCTTGTCACTAAAGAATACACAAACCGGGTGACCGTTGCAATCGTGAGCAAGTACGGCATCGAGGATGTTTACATCAGCATCAAGGAAGCGCTCAAGCATGCCGGAAGGGCGCTCTCGACCGAAGTTAAGATCGTATGGCTCGATGCAGAGCGGTACGAGCCCTGCCAGCTCAAGGATTTCGATGGCATCCTCATCCCGGGTGGTTTCGGGAAGCGGGGCATCGAAGGAAAGATCGAGGCGATACAGTTCGCCCGTGAGAACAAGGTGCCCTTTTTAGGCCTCTGCCTTGGGTTCCAGCTCGCGACCATCGAGTTTGCCCGGCACAAGTGCGGGGTTGCGGATGCGACAAGCGAGGAATTCGGCGAGGGCTCCCACGTTATCGCGCTCCTTCCCGAGCAGGAGGGTGTGACCGAACTGGGCGGCACGATGCGCCTCGGAGACTATACCTCTGATATCCGTGAAGGCACCCTTGCGATGAAACTCTTCGGGCAGAAGCAGATAATCGAACGCCACCGGCACCGGTACGAGGTAAACCCGCGTTTTATCGAAAAACTGGAGAAAGAGGGGCTGGTTTTCTCGGCCACCAACAAAAACCGAATGGAATGCCTGGAACTACCGGAGCATCCGTTCTTCTTTGCTACCCAGTTCCACCCGGAATTCAAATCACGGCCGACGCGGCCATCGCCGCCATATCTTGGTTTTGTCGAGGCATGCAGGGCGAACAAACGGACAAAATAGGCAGGAAACAATCATGGTAAAAACAGAAAAATTCATCCCGCAGGCTATCGAGGAGATAAAAAAAGAGGCCGGAAACGAGAAGGTCGTGATGGCACTTTCGGGAGGTGTCGACAGCTCGGTCTGCGCCGCGCTTGCCGCCCGGGCGATCGGTGAACGGCTGGTTCCGATCTACATCGATACCGGCCTGATGCGCAAGGGCGAGACCGAGCGGATAAAAACCCTCTTCGGGAACATCAACCTTCAGATTGTCGATGCCGGTGACGAGTTCCTTGCCTCTCTTGCCGGTATCACCGATCCCGAGAAGAAGCGCAAGGCGATCGGCGAGCGGTTCATCCGGGTCTTCGAGCGGGAGGCCGGAAAATCGGGTGCGACCTGTCTCCTGCAGGGTACGATCTACCCGGACCGGATCGAGAGCGAGGGGGGCATAAAAAGCCACCACAATGTCGGTGGTATGCCTGCCGAGACCGCATTTACCAAGGTCATCGAACCGATCCGTGACCTCTACAAGGATGAGGTACGGGAGGTTGCGGGAGCGCTCGGCCTGCCAAAAGAGATCCAGCACCGGATGCCGTTTCCCGGGCCGGGTCTCGCCGTGCGAATCCTTGGGGAGGTCACCAAAGAGAAGGTCGCAGTGATCCGGGAGGCGAACTGGATTGCCGAGTCGGAGCTCGTCGAGCAGTACCATCCGTGGCAGTGCTTTGCCGCACTTGTCGGGCTTGGGACCGGAGTCAAGGGTGACAACAGGATCCTCGGATGGATCGTTGCGGTCCGGGCTGTGAATTCCCGGGACGGCATGACCGCCGATCCCTTGAACATCCCGTTTGCCGATCTCACGAGAATCGGTGCGAGAATTACCGCTGAGATTCCGAGCGTTTCCCGCGTGGTCTACGATATCACCCCGAAACCCCCGGCAACCATCGAGTACGAATAACCCCATCGTCCCGCGCAGCGTGCCGGGAAAGTGAGGATCAAACCGGGGATGCAGACAATATCCCCGTAAAAAATATGCATCTGTAAAAGACCAGATATCATTACCAGAAATCATGTGATACCCATGAAAAATACTGATATTACCAGCCAGTACAAAGCGCTTGATGACCAGTACTTCATGCCTGCATTCTCGCGGAACATGGCAATTGTCCGCGGAAAAGGCTGCACCGTCTGGGATGGCACCGGAAAAGAGTACCTCGACTGCGTAGCCGGCATTGCTGTCTGTAGCACCGGGCACTGCCACCCGGCCGTGGTAAAAGCGATCTGCGATCAGGCGCACGAGCTCATCCACTGCTCCAACCTCTATTACGTTCCCCACCAGGGGGAGCTTGCACAGAAAGTTGTTGAGATTACGGGCCTGAAAAAGGCATTCTTTTCCAACTCGGGAGCCGAGGCAAGCGACGGGGCCTTAAAACTTGCACGGGTCAGGACCAAGAAACGGAAGTTTGTCGCGTTCACGCACGGGTTCCACGGCCGGACCATCGGGTCGCTTGCAGTGACCCACAAGCCTGCCGCCCGCGAGCCCTTCGAGCCTCTTGGGCTTCCTACTACGTTTGTGGAGTACGGGAACCTCGATGCCTTAAAAAAGGCGGTCGATGGCGATACGGCAGCAGTCATTGTCGAACCGATCCAGGGCGAGGCCGGAGTCATCATCCCGCAGGACAGTTTTATTGAGGGGATCCGTGAAATCTGCGACAAGACCGGGACGTTCATGATCGTCGATGAGGTCCAGACCGGGATGGGCCGGACGGGCAAATGGCTGGCGATCCAGCACACGAAGGTACAGCCCGATATCGTGACGCTTGCAAAGGGTATCGCGAGTGGTTTTCCGATGGGTGCGCTTGTCGCCCGTGACGGTCTTGAGTTCACAAAAGGCGAGCACGGGAGCACGTTTGCCGGTGGTCCCATCGCCTGTGCTGCAGGGCTTGCAACGATCAAAGTACTTGAAGACATCCTTCCTGACGTTGCCCGCAAGGGCGATCGGTTCAGGAAGGGCCTCGCCCGGTACAATCCCCGGGTACGCGGCCTGATGATCGGTATCACGGTCGGGGAGAAGTGCCCCGACGTGCAGAGGGAATGTGCAGAGAAGGGCGTGCTCGTCAACTGTGCGGCAGACGGGAACCTGCGGCTCGTCCCGCCCCTTGTGATCTCGGATGCCGAGATCGATCGTGCAGTGAAGGTGATCGATGGAGCACTTGGTAAGGTCATGCTATAAGCAGGGCGGGTATGTTTTCGCAAAAAAGGCGGGAAGCCGTGCACACGGTGAGGGCGACATGCGTATCGCCCGTCTTGCCAGCAACGAGAACCCCGAGCCCCCGTCGCCGGCAGCGATAGCGGCGGCGCAACAGGCGGTCCTTGCCGTAAACCGTTACCCTGATGAACGGGTGGACATGCTGGTATCCGCCCTCCGTGCGTATTACGGGGACTACACCTTTGCTACCGGGGTCGGGATGGATGGGGTAATAGAGACCCTGATGCGGACGCTTGTTGAACCGGGGGAGACTGTGGCGATATCCACACCTACGTTTTCCTTTTACAGTCTTGCCGCACAGGCACAGGGAGCGCGGGTCGTTCCGGTTCCCCGCCGGGCAGACTTCTCGGTCGATACCGACGCCCTTATCCGTGCGGGAAAAGACGCGAAGATCGTTGTGCTCTGTACCCCGAATAACCCCACCGGCAACGCGACATCAGTTGACGATGTGCAGCGGGTGCTTGACGAAATTCAGGGAATCCTCTTTCTCGATAACGCGTACGTGGAGTTTTCGGGCATCGATTACCTGCCCCTCCTGCGGAAGTACGAGAACCTCGTAATTGGCCGGACATTCTCGAAGGTGCATTCGCTTGCCGGGCTCCGGATCGGGTATGCGTTTATCCCGGCCTGGCTCCAGCCGTTCTACCTCCGGGCGGGTACTCCGTTTACGGTGAACTCGGTTTCAGCAGCGGCGGCAGCGGCAGCACTTTCGGATAAGGAGCACGCCGCACGTTACATCGCGCAGGTGCAGGTCTGGCGGAAACGCTTTGCTACGGAACTGAAGTTCCCGACGCTCCCATCGGATGCCAACTTCCTGATGGTGGACGTGGCACCTCACACCGGCGACGAAGTGGTGGCGAAGCTTGCCGCAAAAGGCGTGTTCGTGCGCTCGTGCAGAAGCTTTACAGGACTTCGCGATCATTATATCCGGGTGAGTGTCGGGGAAGACTGGGAGAACGGGTTGTTTATCCGGGAGTTAAACGCCCTATGATGTGCGGCATCACCGGGACGCCGGGGACCGGGAAATCGACCGTGGCCGATGAACTGGCCCGCCGGGGGCACCGGGTGATCCATATCTCCGATATCGTCGGGCCCTATGCGGAGGGAAAAGATCCGGACCGGGACACGCAGATCATCGATACCGACCGGATGGCAGACGAGTTCGTGCCCTTCGACGGTTTTGTGGAGGGGCACTTCGCCCACCTGCTCCCCTGCGACCGGGTTGTGGTGCTGCGCCTGCGGCCCGATGAACTGGCCGCCCGGCTCGCAGCACGCGGGTATTCCCCGGATAAGATCGGGGAGAACCGGGATGCCGAGGCGCTGGATGTCTGCCTGATCGAGACCGTGGAAGAGTACGAGCCTGACGAGATCTTCGAGCTGGACACCACCGGCATGAGCCCCGGTGCCTGCGCCGATACCATCGGACGGTTTTACCGGGGCGAGTGCCCGGCCTCATTCGGGTCGATCGACTGGTCGGCCTATGTCGGGGTGCCTCAATGACCCTCGACCAGTACCGGCCGCATGTCAAGGTCTACTTCGACCCGCTCGTGCGGTTTGCCATCCTGTGTAAGATCACGCCGAACATCCTCACCATTGCTGCCCTTGTAGCATCGGCCGTTGCCGGGCTCCTCTTTTTCCTGCAACTGCACTTATTAGCGGTTCTTGCCGTCGCGGCGAACGCCTTCTGCGACGCGATGGACGGTGCGGTCGCCCGAGAGATGAAGAACCAGAGCCTGCGGGGCGACTTCCTCGACCATGCGGTCGACCGGTACGCGGACATCTTCATCATCACCGGTATCTTTGCGAGCGGCCTCGTGCCCTGGCCGATCGGGGTGCTTGCGCTTACCGGTGTCCTGATGTCGTCGTATCTCGGGACACAGGCGCAGGCAGTCGGCGTGGGGCGGGTATACGGCGGGGTGCTCGGCCGGGCTGACCGGCTGGTGCTCATCATGGTGGTCGGGATTCTCTTTATCCTCTTCCCCATGACCATTTACGGCCTGAACCTGCTCGGCTGGCTCCTTCTCCTCTTCGGGGTCTTCGGCCACGTCACCGCGTTCCAGCGGTTCGCGTACGTGTGGCGGAAGATGGAATAGGCATTTCTTTTTTACAAACGACACGTTGTACTATGGCAACGATCGAAGGGTATGGGTCCGGCCGGGTGCTCTGGGACATCCGGTATGCTCATATCGCGCTTGGCTTTGCGGGCGCTCCGATTATCGGGCCGGTCATTGCACAAAAACTTGAATTGCGGATGGAACCGTCCGGTATAAACCCGATTACCCTGGCAGAGGCCGGGAGCGTTATCGAACGCTGCGGGCACTGTGCGGCAGGTCCCCGGATCTGCCAGCCCCTCTTTCCCCGGTCTCAGTACTTCTCTAATTTTTGCGACTCATAACGGAGAACCGAAATCTCCAGGGCACCAGTTGTGAAGAGACCTTGGAAAGATCTCCTGACAAGAAATTAAAACGAGGTCAGACCCTTGGCATTTCTTGCCGGCAGGAGGTCACATGAACTTCTTGAGATGGATTGCTGATTCCCAGTTCGGTAGAAAATTAGCGAAGTACTGGGTCTGAGGTATCGGAAGCGGTATTCCTTGACGAGCTTGCCGACCGGCTTGCGGCTGTCGGAAAGGCCCTCCCCGTGACAAAAGAGCAGGCAAAAACCATCCTCGCAAAGTATCCCGAAAACCCGCTGCACCTCTCGAAAGTATCGGGCCGGTACCTTGAGATCTGCCGGTCGGACCCCTCTGTCTGCATCTACTGGAAGATGCGACGGAACGGGCTGAACGTATGAGATGGCACCGTACGGCCGCCGGATGGGTTAATTGGATCCTTTTATTGTCTTCACTTTTTTTCCACTGCAAGATCCCGGATATATTCCAGCGCTGCTACCGCATCCTCCCGCTTCTGGTCGGCCGGGGTGGCGGCGGCAAAGGCAAGGAACCGCTCTTTTGTCGCAGCATCGATGGCGTCTCCGGCAACGGCTGCGATCTTCGCATACGTGCGCTGTGGGTAGAATACTGAACGTGCCGCAGCGAGAAGCGCCGCGTGCGCTGCCGGGGTGATAATGCCGGCCGCTTCCGCTTTTTTGAGCGTGCAGCGGATGTTGATAAGCGGTTCCGAGAGCGAATATCCCGAGACCGGATCGAAGACGAGCGCCACCTCGTCATCGGATATGAGCGTGCCGTCTTTGTACATCCGGTAGATCTTCCCGACGCCGATCATCCCCAGCGTGTCCATCTCCGCTGCCCGGAGCGCCCCCATGCTGGATGCCCCGACCACTTTTACGCCTTTCTTGACCGCAGCGAGGATCTCCCGGTGTGCGACGGCGTTATCCTGGTGGAAGACACCATCGATGAGGCCGATGATATCTGCACCGTCTGCGACAGCGGCAAGGATGTCACCGCGTTTCGCCGGCGGCCGGTACTCTGCAACGAGGATCTTTTCTGCCGAGGGAAGATCAAGGCTTGGCCCGAGAAAGACGATGATTTTTGGCATGCTTCACCCGCTCCCCCCTCCGCTCCGGGTCCATCGCGTAGGCCTCAAGGCCCGGCACGAGCACCCTGACCACCGGTACCCCGATCTCCTCCCGGGTCAGGTCGACGACGATGACACGATTGAGGTCCTGTTTTTTCAGGGCATCAATCGCAAACCGGATGTCCTGTGCGAAATCGTCGCTGTCAAACGACCGGAGGGTATTGTAGTCCACCGTCCCGTTGTCCTTAAACCAGTACCCGTTGATCCGTTTTGCCCGGTCGTAGCCCATCTTTTTGCGGAGATCTGCAAGCGTGGTATCCTCACGGGCGCCGTGGATCTGGGTGAGCCGGCTCTGTGCAACCTCGGTGAGCGCCCGCATCACCGCGATTCTCGCGCTCGTATGGGTACCGATCCCGATGGTCAAAAGCGAGGGATCTTTTAACAGCACGTCATCTGCCACTGCCGCTATCGTGGGGATGCCGATATCGCTTGTAATATCCCGCACGGTAACCTCGACCTGCGCATCGGCAAACTTTTTTTGCATGTCCGCAAGCACCGGGTCATCGATACCGGTCACCTTCGGGCCGGTATCCCGGGTCGCCTCGACAAGGGACCACGCGTCCCGTTCGATCACTTCCGAGAGCGCGTGGAAGATCGCCTCCTCTTTTGTGTTTCCCGAGGCGAGGCCGTTTGTCGATGTGCGAAAGATCTGCCTAAAGTTTCGGGGAAGGGGATGGAAAACGGCCTGTGCCGGCACGAGCACCCGTTCGTCGTTTGCGATATCCCAGCCTTCGACCCAGGGAAGCACGTGGCCGGTTTCCGTGTCGGCCGGCAGGATGAGGTCTTTGGGGTTGATGGCCGGTTCGCGTCCGTCCAGCATCTCGAAGGTGTCCAGCTGGACCTTCCGGTCGTGGATCTCCGAGGAGTACCGCTCAATGCCCTCCATGATCGCCGAGATCCGCGATTCCTCGACGGTCGCCCCCTTCCCGTTGTAGACCGTGATCGCACCGTCGTCCGCTGTCGGGCGGATGCAGGAGAAGACCGGAATGCCGATCCGGTCGAGGCTGGTGATATCGGCGACCCGGGTGATGCCGGCTGCCGGGACTTTTGGTTCGATGCGTGCGAGGGTTTCCTGGAGCGGCACTGCCCGCTGGGTCTCGTGATTGTAGGTCTTCTTGCAGGAGGAAATCTGCATGGGGGTCACCGGGTGGTTCTTACCCTTGAGATTTTACGTTATTGTGGTTTATACATGTTCATCTTTTATGCGAGAATGACGGGAAGGGGAGAACGTGTCATTATCGGCGACCTGTCCGTGATGCCGGGTGCCTGATATGCAGCCCCGCCCAAATTGTTATCATCCTCAAAGAACTTCAAGGATATAATGAACGGGAAAAAGCTCGCCCCCCTCATGACCGTGCTTGTCATACTGGTCATCCTTTCGACCGGATGTACCGGTACCCGTCCCGCAGCACATATGACCGACGTTCCGGCAGGTTCCACGTTTGTTACTACTACGACCCCCGTAACGCCCCCTGCCCCAGGAACGGTTTCTGTTCAGGAGCAACAACCGATTACGTTTTCGACACCAATGGCCACCCGGGAAACGGTCGTCACGCAGACCATAAAAGAACGCCCCCTGCCCACGACATCGTCAGTACGCATCTACAATGACCACATTCATGTTGACCCGCTCTCGTTTGACCGTGCCGGTGTCATCACCTCGGGCAATCTCGATATATCCGGGACGATCGAGTCAGACACCGGTTATCCCGTGTGGGTTGACCTGAGGGCGGATGTGTACGATGCCTTCTCCCTTAATGTACCAAAAGCCACGGCCTACGACACCGTGAGGATGTTTCCTTACGGTACATCGACTGCTACATTCCGTATACCAAACTACGTGTTTAACGACCGGCCCGATTATGCGACCACGTTTGATACCTATAAACTTACTATCGTGAAGGTCACGGTTATCCCTTCCTGAAACGGGAGCGATTAACCCATCGCCGGTATACGGCAAAAAGAGACACTGCCATACCCTGAAAAAAAGGGGCTCCCCCGGGTATATTATCCGCCCCGGACAATGGAGGTATGAACTATGGACTATCTCTATCTTGCCTTGAAATTCATCATCGGCGGGAGCATCGTTGTGGGGGTGACACTCCTTGCCGAGTATGTCGACCCGAAGTACGGGGCGATCCTTGTCGCGGCCCCGATCATCACCACGCTCGCCTTTCTCTTTACCTGGTCCGAGTCCGGGCAGGCAACGGCCCGGCAGCTCGTGATCGGGGCGTTCTGGTTTGCAATCCCGACCATGCTCTTTATTCTTGCGCTCTACTACCTTATGGCCCGCTACCCGCTCGTGCCCAGTTTTAGCGGGGCGTTCGGGATCTGGCTGGTGGGGATTGTGGTATTGAACCGGGTGCTTGCGATAATCTAAAAAGGCCGGCAGGGCATTTATTTTCCCTCATCAGAAGGACCGCCCATGACGTATCCTGAATCCGGGTGGCCCCCACACATGTCCTAAAACTCCCCGATCAGGAAAAGTTGGTAAGGGGTAGGGGGTTTCCAATTTTTTTATGAGTGGGGGTTGTAGCATGACCCGGGTGCCCGGTCCGGTGCTCCCCCGTCCCGAAAAAGGGTTATTCTTTCTTTCCTTTCAGGAGCAGGAACGCCCCGCAGATTCCCACGCCTGCAAGAGCAGGCAGAGGAGAGATCCCGGACTTTGTTGTCGGGGTGGCGGCCGTGCCCGTTGACGAAGACGTGGGGGTGAGTGTCCCGGCCACCGGTGTGTAACTCCCGCCAACGACATTTACCGTAGAGATCGAGTCCTGGTAACCGGTCTCGCGCAGCGTAAGGGTATGGATCCCGGAAGCGATGTTGGAGAGGATCGCAGGAGAGATTCCCATGTACGTATTGTCGAGATAAATATTGGCACCGGCAGGAGTGGAAGCCACGCTGATCTGGCCGGTGGTATCGGGAGTCGTGGTCACCGCAGGTACCATGGTCGCTGCGACGGTCGTTATAACCCCGTTCTGGACCATGGCGGTCTGGGTAGAGGTCTGGTAATCCGGCATCGTGAGCTGTACGGTGTAAGTCCCTGATGCGAGCTGGGTGATCTCAAGGGGAGACCCCGCATATGTGGTGCCCTGGTAGTTACCATTCAGGTACACCGCTGCTCCCGAAGGGGTCGACTGCACCTGGATGTCCCCGTAGCTTACGGTCGACGCGTACGGTGTCATCCCGAGACTTTCAGAGGTTGTCGCACCGGCAGTGATCGTGAACTGGTCCGTGGTGTCGTAATACCCGGCTTTCTTTAAGACAAGCGTATAGGTCCCGGGTGAGAGCGTAATTGTCTGCTCGCCGTCCCCATAGTAGGTGCCGTCGATGTAAATGTCCGCACCGAACGGGTTGATGGCAAGGTAGCCGAATGTCTGGGGTTCGGGACTGAGGCTCGCGGAGACATACGTGGTCGTGCCGCTACTGCCGGCCCCTTCGGTGCTGCGCCACATCTGGTATCCGTCCTTGTAGACGGATATCGTGTGGTGGGTCGAGTCTTCGATGGCAAACGTGATCGGCGTATTATCGCAGCTGTACCCGTCAAGGCAGGCCCACGCCCCCGAGGGGTCAGAACTGACCGAGAACCACGCCCAGCCGGCAGCGGCGGGGGATATGATAAGACACAGGCACGCGGCACAGATCCCGAAAAGGAACAGGGACTTCTTCCTC
>JBAZHU010000019.1:0-13702 GCA_041652215.1 Methanoregula sp.
CCGCGATGATAAACGCATTCGGGCGCAGCTTGCGGATCTCTCCAAGGACGCCGAGGCCGAACTTCTTGATGAGCGGTGTTCCCGCTTCGATGAGCACGTGGTCGTTCTGCGGCACTTCCTTTAAGACCTGGGCGACCTTGCCCATGTCCACGAGATCCATCGCGACCTGGAGGTACGGCGGGTCCCAGAGGCGCTGCACCTTGAATCCCATGATGCCGTGCGCTGCCCGGTCCTTCTCGTAGATCAGCGTCTTTGAGTCCGGGAACTTCTCAAGCGCCCGGCGCAGCGCAAGCTTCGTCGCGCCGTAGTTGTACCGGTAGATCCGGTTGTAGTCTTTTGCTTCAGGGTGGACAAATGCAGAGGCGAGGATAACAATCTCCTCGATATCAACGTCTTTAAACACGCCCTCTTCGAGGCTGTCCGCGACCGCTTTTGCAACCGCAGCCTGCACCGGGCCAAACATCTCGTTGACCTGCGCCATGTCCTTTAACGTCACCTTGGGAATGACGACCGTTGCGGGCTTGGTGAGCAGGTTCGGGCGAACGACCGCGAGGAGCGGGGTGTGTCCCACAGACAGCTGCGATACCGCGTTTGCAAACGCGTTCCCGACCGGGCCTTCCTTATTCCCCAAGAGCAGGTCGATGTGCGCGAGTTCCGCGCCCTCGCCTATGAGTGCTTCTCCGACAAGATACATGTGAATCGATTATCTCCGGTTAGATATGTGACGGTCAACCATGATAAGATTACGCGGGCGTGCCCCTGCCCTTTGCTGTTCACACCAGCAGCTGCCCCGAGAATACCTGCACCGCGTGCCCGCCAAGGATCACCCGGTCGCCATTGAGCGTGACCCGGACCGTCCCGCCCCGGGAAGAGCACTGGAACCCGAAGAGTTCTTTCTTGTGGAGTTTTTCCCCCCAGTACGGCCCGAGGCAGCAGTGGGCGGAACCGGTCACCGGGTCTTCCGGGATACCAACCGCCGGGGCAAAGAACCGGGAGACAAAATCGAAATTCGGGAGATCGGAAACAGCGGTGACGATGATGCCCCGTGCGGGAAGGACGGCAAGCGCCGCGAGATCGGGTTCGCAGTCGCAGACGTCGGAAGCGGTCGGAAGCTCTACCATCAGGTCAAACCGGTTCTTACCGACAAAGACCGGCGCTGCCCCGAGCGCCCGGTCGAGACCGGGGACGGGCGGGATCGCACGGGCCGGATCGGCAGGAAAATCGAGAGTGATCCAGTCCCCGTCCTGCCGGGCGGTCAGCGTCCCGGACTGGGTCTCGAAAAGGATTGGCGACCCGGGCTGCTCCCGACCGGTCTTCCAGAGCGAAAATGCGGCCGCAAGCGTCGCATGGCCGCAGAGTTCCACTTCCTTTGCCGGGGTAAACCACCGCAGGTTCCATGCCCCGTCAGGACCCGGGTGGAGAAACGCCGTCTCCGAATGATTCAGTTCGGCGGCGACCTGCTGCATCCAGGCAGGCTTGGCCGGGTCATCCATGATGCAGACCCCGGCCGGATTCCCCCGGAAGGGATGGCCGGTGAAGGCATCGACAACGTGCAGTTCGCAACTCATAAGAGGGGATTGTATGCGGGGGCCGATAAAGGATCGGGCACAACCGTATTTTACAGGGGCATACCCTCGTCCGGGTTTTTTAGGTCTCCCGGAAATCTATTAGTGGCAGCATACAGATACCGTGATTATGAAATTCCCCGCATTCAGCCGACCCGGCCGGTCTGCCATCATTCTCCCGGGACTGCTGTTCGGGATCCTGTACCCGGCCATCTTCTTTGTGACCATGACGTATCTTGAACCAACCCTCCCGTCAGGATTGAAGGGGGGCTTCCTGTCTCTTGCCATGGTGTTCCTCATCGCGCCGGCCCTGCTTTTCAGCACCGGGATCGCTTCCGAACGGCTGCGGAGCAGGGAAGACCGTGCGGTCTGGAGGCCGTGGATCCCGTATCTGGCTGGTTTTGTCGGGGCAGTTCTTGCAATCTTCATCATAATTATCGGGATGTACATGGATCAGTATGTCCCTTACATGGAACCCGGCCTTCTGCCCCGCCTGGCATTCGTGGCCGGCATGGAACTCTTCTGTCTGCCGGTCCTCCTCGCGATCAGTACCGTTTTTGCCTGTTTCGCTCTCGCAGGAGGCTATGCCATGAACAGGAGATCAAAGCGGGCAGACACACGATAAGATAATCAGAAAAACAGTTTTAGAAAACGTGGGGTTGGTGAGATTTGAACTCACGATCGACGGGTTTCTCCGACATGCATCAGTGCTCCAACGGGTCATCATAGAATCTCTCAGAAAACCCATTGTCATCATCTGCGAGCACGAAAGAACGCAAAGACCGCTGGAGCCCGTCGCCATTCCGGGCTTGGCCACAACCCCGCCCGTCATGCAAGCTATGAATATGTCACAGCTGACTATACAAGATCGTGCTGACGAAATTTAATTGTTTTCCTTTGCGGGAACCTGCCGGCCGTCCTGTCCGTTACCGCCGGGCCCGGAATCATTAATCATATATCCTGTCATTACCTCATATTTTACGATGGACAAGGGCAGTTATACGTGCGGGACATCTGAATTTCCCCTGCTGGGAATGACGATGGGTGAGATGATCGACCATATTGCGGCCAAATACCCGGAGAACGAGGCGCTCGTCTCCGTCCACCAGAACATCCGGTGGACATACCGGGAATTCCTCGCAAAGGTAAACGAGGTCGGCCGTGCCCTCATGGGCCTTGGCGTGGAGAAGGGCGACCGGGTGGGAATCTGGGCGATGAACCATGCCGAGTGGATCGTGATCCAGTTCGCCACCGCAAAAATCGGTGCGATCATGGTCAACCTCAACCCAGCCTACCGCACGTATGAACTCGAGTATGCCCTCAAGCAGTCGGAGATCCAGACCCTTATCCTGCAGGGGCGGTTCAAGACCTCCGACTATGTAGGGATGTTCTACGAGGCCTGCCCCGAAGCCTACGAGCAGAAACCCGGACGGATCTCCTCGGAAAAGTTCCCGTTTTTAAAGAACGTCGTCTTCATGGGCAACATCCCGTACAACGGCATGTTCACCTGGGAAGAATTCCTGGAAAAGGCAGAGGACATCACCATGGACGAACTCGTTGAACGGGGAGAATCCCTCTCCTTTGACGACCCCATCAATATCCAGTACACGAGCGGCACGACAGGGTTCCCCAAAGGTGTCGTCCTCACCCATCACGGCGTCCTCAATAACGGGTATATTATTGGCGAGGGCATGGGGTTTACCGAGAAAGACCGGCTCTGCATCCCGGTCCCGTTCTACCACTGCTTTGGTATGGTTCTCTCCAACATGGCCTCAGCCACCCACGGGACGACGATGGTTCTTCCCTGCCCCACATTCGATGCGGAGGAAGTCTTAAAGACCATCGAGAAGGAACGCTGCACCGCCGTCCACGGGGTTCCCACGATGTTTATCGCCGAACTCTCCCTCCCCGGTTTCCCAAAATACAACCTTAAGTCCCTGCGGACCGGCATCATGGCCGGTTCTCCCTGCCCCATTGAGGTAATGAAGCAGGTGAACACGAAGATGAACATGCGGGACATCGTGATCGTCTATGGCCAGACCGAGACCTCGCCCGGCGTCACGATGACCACGACAAAAGACCCGCTTGAACGCCGGGTTACCACCATCGGGCGGGCATTCCCCCATACCGAGCTCAAGATCGTCGACCCCAAAACCGGCAAGATCGTCCCGATGGGAGAGGTCGGGGAGATCTGCGCCCGTGGCTACTGCGTGATGAAGTGCTATTACAACAACCCGTCGGCTACCCATGCAACGCTCGACAAGGACCGCTGGAATCACACCGGCGACCTTGCCACGATGGATGAGGAGGGCTATTTCAGTGTCGTGGGCCGGTTAAAGGACATGGTGATCCGGGGCGGCGAGAACATCTACCCCCGGGAGATCGAGGAGTACCTGCACCACCATGAGAAGATCTCGGATGTGTACGTTGTCGGAGTGCCGGACATCAAGTACGGCGAGGAACTCTGCGCCTGGGTGAAGGTAAAGGTAGGCCAGACACTTAATGAGGACGAAGTAAAGGAATTCTGCAAGGGAAGAATTGCCCACTTCAAGATCCCTCGGTATGTCCTGTTCGTGGACGATTTCCCGATGAGCGTATCCGGCAAGATCCAGAAGTTCAGGATGAGGGAGGATACCATAAAGAAACTCGGGCTCCAGGAAGCAGAGAAAATCAAGACGGCCTAAAAAAAAGGCTGTTGGTATCTCTCCCCATTTTTCCCAGCAAAAATGATGGACAGGTCGTTTTCCGGTCCATCGTATGCTCTTACTCTTTTACCGGTGTCTGTTCGCTGTTTTTCCCCCGGGCAAGAGATGCAAAGATCCCGAGCAAACACAGGATCGTGAAGAGAATAAACGCATAGTGCAGGCTCGTCGTGAACTGCGGGTAATAATCAGGGGTGATCTCAACCTGCCCGATCACGATGGCAAAGAGCATCATGGCAATGCCCATGGAGAGCATCTGCCCCAAAAGGCGCATCGTCCCGTTGATGCCGGAGGCGACGCCGTAATACTTCTTCTCCACCGCACTCATGATTGCGTTCGTGTTCGGCGATGAGAAGAGCCCAAACCCGAGGCCGAGAATCATGAGCACCACGATGATGTACCAGAGCGGGGTGGTCTCGGTGAGGAATATCAGCAGGAAAAGCCCGAGTGCGGTAAATCCCATCCCGACCGAAGAGATGACCTGTGAATCGTACCGGTCCGAGAGCCGGCCGGCAAACGGGGACACGAGCACCTGGATAATTGGGGCTGCAATGAGGATAAAACCTGCATGCTCTGCTGAGAAACCCTTGGTGTACTGGAGGTCGAGGCTGAGCAGGAAGGCGATCGCATACGTGGCGGAATAGTTGATCAGCGCGGCGACGTTCGAGAAGGCAAAGATCCGGCTCTTAAAGAAGAGCTGCATATTTAAGACCGGGCAGTCCTGCCGCTGCTCGAACCATACAAAAACGCCGATCAGGACGAGGCCGGCAACCACGAGGACGCCCCCGGTCACCTCAGGGAGCACGGAGAAACCGTACATGAGCGAGACAAGTGCAATACTGTAAATCACGGAACCGGTAAGATCGAACCTCTCGCCAGCACATTCTGCCCACTCTCCTTTGAGTTTCCAGAGGACAAGGAAGATTGCCGTGATTGCGATGGGCACGTTGATGTAGAAGATGCTCTGCCACCCGAAGACATCGGTCAGGATGCCACCGAAGAATGGTCCCACGGAAAGCCCGAGGTACACTGAAGTGATGTACAGCCCGAGTGCCTTGCCCCGCTCCCCCGGAGGAAAGACCGCAGTCAGGATCGCGACCGAGGTACCGAAGATCATGGCGCTCCCGATCCCCTGGAAAACCCGGACCGTGATCATCTGCTGCTCGGTTGCGACCAGCGTCATCACAAACGATGCGACGCCGAAGAGGGCAAGGCCCCATAAAAAGACCTTTTTCCTCCCGTAAATGTCTGCGATCTTCCCGAACGGGACCAAAAAAAGGGCAGCTGCAAGGAGATACGCGGTCGCGACCCAGGAGAGGGCGATCGCATCCATGTGGAACTGGTTCCCAATCGTGGGCAGGGCTATATTGACCGCAGATCCGTCAAACGGCGTAAGAAAACCGGCAAGGATCGCAATTAAGAGGACGATACGTTTTTCCGTTGCGGTGACCGGGAGCGCCGGCGTATGGCAGATGGCCGGGCTCTGGCCTGCTGTATCCTCGCGATCCGGCGTGGTTGGGGACATCGTTCACACACACTCGTACAGGGAAATATCAAATGGTGGAGTGGATACTGCCGCACCCCCTTAAGGCAGCGGCAATGTGCTTACCGTTACAGCACCCCGAACCACGCAACGTATGAGGCGATCACCATCAGGATAAACAGCACGATCAGGATCTTGTACCCGCACTTGTCGCAGATCCCAAGAAAAGAGGGGTGGCAGTCGTGGCAGTATTCGGACTTGCAGATCTTGCAGGTCGTATTGTGGGAATGGTCCGGGTGTTTCTCGCAACTTGTCATGAATCAAATGTTCATTGTGAACTGGTAAAGAGGTGTCGGATGAGATTTCGCTGGCTGCACGTTAACATTAAGGTTACTTTCGGATCAGGTCCCCGATAAGACGGGCAACCCGGTCCTGTGCCTCCAGTGTAGCGCTCTCGTCTTTTTCGAGGGAGAGGGTGAGGATATCTCCCTCACTGCACCCGGCCGGGAGCAGCACAACCGGGATATTCAGCCGGAGATTTTCTTCATTTGGGAAGACAAGAACGGCAACTGTCTCCCAGATCCGGTCTATAACCGCTTTCATGGGCAACCGGTTGGTTTACGCAGGGCTCTGCGCCCTTTTGACAAGGCTGGCGGCCGCATGCGCTGCGTTTTTGAGGATCTCGTGTTCGCCCGGGATCTCACGGTCGAACATCAGCACCCTGCCGTTGCAGATCGTTGTTTCCACGGCATCCCCGCTACAAGAGTAGACAAGGTTGGATGCGGCATTATGGAGCGGCGTGTTGCAGGGTATGCGTGGGGAAACAAGGATAATATCGGCAGGTGCCCCGGCAGCAAGAGTGCCGGTGCCAAAGCCCAGCGCCTTTGCGCCGTTTGCGGTTGCCATCGCAAGTGCGGCTGGTGCCGGGAGCACCGTCGGATCGTTCCAGAAAAACTTCTGGAGCAGGGCGGCGATCTTTACTTCCTCGAACATGTCGAGGTTGTTGTTCGAGGCACAGCCGTCCGTCCCGAGGCAGACATTCGCCCCGGCGCGGAGAAGCTGCGGGTACGGCATCGCCCGGTGAGTAGCAAGTTTCATGTTGCTTGTCGGGTTGTGCGAGACTGAAACGCCCCGCTTCCCAAGGAGCGCACACTCTGCGTCGTCCAGCCAGCAGCCGTGCGCCACGATGGTCCGGGGGGTCAGGATCCCGCATTCGTCCAGCAGGGAGGCCGGACGTTTCCCGTGCTGCGCAATGCAGTCGGTCACCTCTTTTTCGGTTTCCGAGAGGTGAATGTGAAGAGGAATCTGCTGCTCGCGGGCAAACTCCGCGCACCACTTCAACCCCTCTGGGGAGACGGTGTAGGGGGCGTGCGGGCCGGCCGCTGCATGGATACGCGGGTTGTTCATCGCTTTGATGTGGGCGGCAAGGGCCTCGGTTGCCTTGCACTCGTGCTCCCGTTTCCCGGCGTCGCCAAGATCGATGAAACCGTAGCAGAGCAGGGCGCGGATACCGGCCTCGTCAACAGCCTTTGCGGCGGACTCCATCTGGAAGTACATATCGTTAAAAGCGGTCGTCCCGGTCCGGATCATCTCAAGGCAGGCAAGTTTCGTGCCCCAGTAGACATCATCGGCGGTCAGGTGGGCTTCGAGCGGCCAGATCTTCTGGCTGAGCCAGTCCTGAAGGATCATATCGTCCGCGTAGCCCCGTAAGAGCGACATCGCTGCGTGCGTGTGCGTGTTTGTGAGGCCCGCAAGAGCGAGTGCACCGTCGCCTTCGATCATAAACTCGGCCTCGCCCCGGTGCCGTTTGCGGATATCCGTCCCGATATCGGTGATGGTCTCCGCGGCGTCGATGAAAATGTCCACCGGTTTGTTGTCGGCGACAACATTTGTTATGAGTACTGATTTCTTCTTCCCGAATATGTCCGCCGTATCGTGTTTTTGTTCTGTCATGATCGTATTCTCCCGTGTTATCCCATATTTTTGATAATCGCGTTTAAGATCTCCTCGGTCCGTTCGCTGTAGGCTTTCGATGTCGAGAGGATGTGGTCGAAACTGAGCACGTCTTTACCAAGGCCGTTTGCGTAGTTGTCAATCGTGCAGAGCGCGGCAAAGTCCATGCCCAGTTCGCAGGCAAGTGTTGCTTCCGAGGCGACCGTCATCCCGACGACATCGGCAATTTTCTCAAGCGCCGCAACCTCGGCAACCGTCTCAATCCTTGGCCCCCGGGTCTGCACGTAGACACCCCCCAGCCGGGCCTCCGGGACAACCGAGAAAAGTTTCTCCGCGAGCTCTTGCGGGAGTTCCGGCATGACATGTTCGATCTTGTGGTCGTGGATGGAGGGGATGTCGGTCACGCTGATATAATCGGTCGGGATGAGGAGGGTGCCGGGCGCGATCTTGTTTTTAAGCGAGCCCGAGGATCCGAATGCAACGATATGATCGACACCGGCGATGGCCATGGCCGCGAGGTTGGCCCGGTAATTGATCCGGTGCGGCGGCCGGCCGTGCTGGTGGCGCATCAGCATCACAATGTCGCCCGTGAGGAGGTCGGCGCTGCCAAAGGGTGTAGCGACACTCTCTTTTTTTAAGTCCGGCAGGGTCGAAAAGAGCAGGCTTGTCCCGCCGATGATACCAAGCATCAGGCAATGCCTCCTGCATGTCCGCAGGAAGTCCTGTCGGTCAAAAAAATCTGCTCCATGGATCTTCAAAACAAAGGTTGTGTGCCCTGGCACTAATACCTAGCGCACGGCAGGCATACCCGGCCGCGATTTTCCTTAAACGACCATTAAACGTAAAAACGTCCCGGTACCAATAACATTCTATGGGCATGTTCGATACCGTCAGCGACGAGACAATCAAAAAAGGGGAGTGCACGGACATCTACTTTGTCCGCACCGAGGAGATCCTGGAAAAAGAGCAGATAAACCCGGTCGTATCCATGGAAGTGACCGCGGCGGCGCTCCCGGATGAGTGGGGGATTGTCTGCGGTTTATCCGACATACTCGCGCTTCTCGAAGGAGTCCCCGTGACAGTTGATGCCATGCAGGAGGGCACGCTCTTTTACCCGGGCGAACCTGTCCTTCGTATCACCGGCCGGTACCGGGATTTCTGCCGGTACGAGACTGCGATCCTCGGGTTTCTCTGCCACGCTTCGGGAATTGCATCGGCAACCGCCCATATCATGTGCGAGGCAAAAGGCAAACCTGTTTACTCCTTTGGTTCCCGCCGGCAACACCCGTCGATTGCCATGATGATCGAGCGGGCCGCGTGGATCGGCGGTGCTGACGGCGTCTCTAACACCTGCGCCCCCCTGGGCATGCCGGTCGTCGGCACGATGCCGCACGCGATGGTAATGTGCTTTAAAACACCGGAAGATGCATGGCGCGCCTTTGATCGCGATGCCCCGACCGAGGTACCCCGCATCATGCTCTGCGACACCTACTGCGACGAGAAGGCGGAGTCGCTCCATGCAGCGGAATGCGGCGCGACCGCGGTCCGGCTCGATACCCCCCGCTCCCGGCGCGGGAACATGCGGGCAATCATCGAAGAGGTGCGCTGGGAACTGGACTCGCACGGGTACTCCCGGGTAAAGATCTTCCTCTCTGGGGGGGTGACCCGGGATGACGTTGTTTCGTACCGGGACTGCGTTGATGCGTTCGGGATCGGTGGTGCGATCGCAAACGCTCCCGTTGTCGATTTTGCGATGGATATCGTGGAGATCGAAGGAAAGCCCAAGGCAAAACGGGGGAAGAAAAGCGGGATAAAGCAGGTCTACGAGCTTGTTTGCGAAAAACACCGGACCCTCCCTGTGGGGCAGAACCCGCCTGCAAATGCAACTCCGCTGATCCGTCAGTATATCGCGGATGGCAGGATCGTGCGGCAGTCGGATATGCAGGAGGCACGAAAACGGGTGCTCGCGCTCGTCAGCCGGTTCACTGAAGACAGGATCAGAAAGGATACTGACAAAAAGGAGAAAAAGAACGGCCCGCAAAAAAAGCCGTCCTCAAAATCCTCCCTGTAAACGACATCGACCGGGCCGGTTAACACGGCCCCGTGGCTCCGAGAGATTTCTATTATCCGGAACTGTTTTTCATGCCCGCATCAGGCAGCAGTTCCACCCAATTCTTTTAACCTATGGCGTGCAACAATGTTAGAGCGGGCCGGTAGATCAGTGGTAGATCGCTTCCTTGGCATGGAAGAGGCCGCGGGTTCAATTCCCGCCCGGTCCACTTTTCTTCACCTCTGTTTTTCCTGCGTATGTTTTTATACTCCCGGACAGACGGTATGTCCTGAGAATATGCGCATCCGCGACCTGATCCTCCCTGAAGACAAGATCTTTTTTGCCCTCTTTAAGGATATGGCGGGAAAGATCAACGAGGCAGCGACGACATTAAACGAGATGACCCACGAGCTCCCGCAAGGTACGGAAAAAGCCCACAGGGTGCGCCAGATCGAACATCTGGGAGACGAAATAACCCGAGAGATCTACGAACATCTCAACGAATCGCTGATAACGCCGCTTGAACCCGACGAGATCGCCCGGCTTGCCCCTGCGTTTGACGATGTCCTCGACAAACTCGACTGGGTAACCCACCAGCTGGCAACGTACGAGATCCCGAAGTCAAATGATGTCCTCAAGGAATATTCATACCTGATAACGATGACCGGTCGGGAAATTTCTGACGCTATGGATACCCTTGCAACCTTGAATCATCCAAAAGAGGTCAGCAGCCATGTGATCGAAATCAGCCGGCTCTACAACCTGTCAGGAGAACTGCTCTCAAGAGCCGTGCTTGACCTCTTCAAGACGGAGGACCTACTGTTGATCATCAAGCTCAAGGATATCTACGAGAGCATGGCAAAGGTGATGGAGAAATGCAACGACGTCGGTCATGCGCTGTCTGACATATCGATGAGCCACACATGACCGGTATCGATCCCGTCATTCTCTTCGGTGTCGGATTAGCGCTTGTCCTGAATTTCTTCAACGGGCTTGCCGATGCTGCTCAGGGTGTTGCAACGGTCGTTGCAACAAAAGCCCTTTCTCCGGTAAAAGCGGTCTTTTTGACCGGTTTCTGCAATATGGCAGGACCCTTTATCTTTACCACCGCTGTCGCCGCGACCATCGGAACTGCCATAGTCCATCCGGATTCTATGACTCCGCAGACTATCATCATTGCCATGATTGCGTCTATAACTTTTGTGTTCTGTGCAACACGACTGGGTCTTCCTGTTTCAAGCAGCCATGCGCTTATTGGTGGGCTTATCGGATCAAGTATCGCAGCGTTCGGGTTCTCTGCGATCATCAGCCCGGCAGTGAGCGTGATCCAGGAGACATGTGCATGGGGCATTGCGGGTGCGGCTATCGGTGCCATCGTGGTTGTGAGCATTACCTCCGCTTTTGATGGAGACATCCGCCTCGCGCTCCTTGTCGGTTCAATCTGCGGGGCAGCCATTGCAATACCGATCCTGATGGTCCTTGGCGTTCTCAAAATTACCGGGCTGCTCGCGGTTGTCCTGTTTATCTTCATCTCGCCGGTCCTTGGTGCAGTCACGGCATTTCTTTTCGATGTGCTCATTTCGCACATGTTTAAAAATTCCCGCCAGAACCGGATGAAGCGGATCTTTTCGCCGCTCCAAATCGTTGCGTGTCTCTTCCAGGCCGCCGGCCATGGCGCCAATGACGGTATGCATGCAGTAGGGGTAATTACCGCGCTTCTTGTTTCTGCCGGGCTTCTGTCCACCTTTGCCGTGCCGACATGGGTCCTCCTGCTCTCCGCGTTTGCCATCGGGCTTGGCACGTGTTTTGGCGGCTGGAAGGTTGTGGACCGGCTGGCAAAAGGGATCACAAAAATCCGGCCTTACCAGGGGTTTTGTGCCGGAACGGCCGGCAGCTCAACGCTCGCACTGGTCACCATGCAGGGTATCCCGGTATCGTCCAATCACGTAATCAGCGGCGCAATCGTCGGAGTCGGTGTAACCCGCGGGAAAAATGCTGTCCAGTGGAAAGTGGTGCGCGAGATGATGACCGCGTGGGTGATCACGATCCCGCTTGCGGCCCTGTGCGCTTTTGTCGGGTATCACCTCTTTGCAGCGGCGTATACCGTACTCGTGTGAGGTGTTTTGTTTCGTTATATTTTTCAGGTTGCTGCGCTGATTACCAGTAGGTTTGTGTTTGTATGGGTCTCCGGGAATTGCTGATACCGCAGGATAAGGTTTTTTTCGAGATGTTCGAACGCCAGGCTGCGACAGTACGGGAAGCGGCGTACCAGCTGGTGATGCTAAGCGAGGACTTTACCAATGTCAAGGATAAACGGCATGCGATCGAACTGCTCGAGCACCAGGGCGACCAGATTACCCATGGCATCTACGAGCAGCTCAACCGTACCTTTATTACACCCATTGACCCGGAAGAGATCTCAAGGCTTGCCTCGACACTCGACGACGTGCTGGACTATATCGATGGCTCATCAGAGAAGATGTTCTATTACGGCATCGACAGCACCGATTCCCATATGGTGGAGCTTTCCAAACTGATCCATCTCTCCACCATTGAGATCGAAGGTGCGGTAAAAGGCATCCGTTCGATCAAGGATCCGCGGTACATCGAGGAGCGCTGCATTGAGGTAAACCGACTGGAAAATCTTGCCGATGACGTGCTCGCCCACGCGGTGACCGACCTTTTCAAGACCAATGATGCAATCGCGATTATCAAGTTCAAGGATATCTACGAGAACCTTGAAACGGCGACCGATTACTGTGAAGACGTGGCAAATGTACTTTCGGATATTGCCATCAGGCACTCGTGAGGAGAGGCTTTTGAAGCAGTGGTGTAGTGAAGGTGGGCTCCCATGATCGAGGCGCCGCTGATCCTGATTGTCGCGATCATTATCATAGCGCTCATTTTCGATTTCACGAACGGGTTCCATGATTCGGCCAATTCGATCTCGACGGTTGTATCCACAAAAGTACTTTCACCCCGGAACGCCGTGCTGTTTGCGGCTTTTTTTAATTTTCTTGCAGCGTTCGGTTTTGGCGTGGCGGTGGCAGATACCATCAGCAATATCGTGGAACTCAATGTCGTTGCAACCACGGTTATTCCCTATATCATTCTCGGTGCATTGACCGGGGCCATCAGCTGGAACCTGATCACCTGGTTCTTTGGGCTTCCCACGTCGTCGTCCCATGCGCTGATCGGGGGTCTCACCGGCGCCGGTATCTCCGCTGCGGGACTTGTTGCGATTAAATGGTCAACGGTGGGGACGGTTGCGCTCTTTATGGTGATCTCTCCGCTGATTGGTCTTGCCTGCGGATTTCTGTTTATGGCTGCGATTCTCTGGCTCACCCGTAATGCCAACAAACCGACGGCAGATGGGTATTTCAAGCGGCTTCAGCTCTGTTCTGCGGCAGCATACAGTTTCAGCCACGGGACAAACGATGCCCAGAAAACAATGGGGATCATTATCCCGCTTCTCTTTTCTATCGGGTACTTCGGAGCGAGTGCCAATACCAGCCACCTGCCGGTGCCGTTCTGGGTGATCATCGTCTGTTACACGACGATCGCGCTCGGGACTCTTTCAGGAGGATGGCGGATCGTCAGGACCATGGGGTACAAGATCACCAAACTCCGCCCGGTGAACGGTTTTGCTGCGGAAACAGCCGGGGCTGCAACGATCCTCGGTGCATCTGCCGCCGGTATCCCGGTGAGCACGACACACGTGATCTGCTCGTCTATCATGGGTGTCGGTTCCACCATGGGTTCGAGCACGGTAAAATGGGGCGTTGCACGAAGCATCATGGTTGCGTGGATCCTCACCATCCCGGTCAGTGCACTGATCGGTTTTGTCTCATTCCAGGTGATCCGGCTCTTTGTCGGATACTGATCATCCTTTTTTTATCCGGGCAGGTCACCGGACTGGTTCGTGGGATCGGCAGGGAAATGTATAAAA
>JBAZHU010000020.1:0-13641 GCA_041652215.1 Methanoregula sp.
CACAACGTATGCAAAGATGAAACAAACCCGGATATTGCAACACATATATGATCCTTAAACCAACGCTAGTCTCATGAGAGTCATCCGGGCTCCTGCACTCGGGCGGGCACATGAACTTGTCGTAAAGATGATCCTTGAGAAAGGATGGATCCTCAACACAGAAGATAATGAAGCAACCGTGGAATTTGAGGAGGTGGCACTCCAGATCGACACGCCGCTTGCCGGTCCGCTTGTAAGCCCCCACTCTAGGTTCCAGCAAAAATTTGTCGAACAGTACGCAAACGACCTGCTTCATGGATCCCATGCATCGTTTGAATACGATTACCATGGCAGGCTTTTTGACTGGGGGGAGCGCCTGACCACTGAAGGCCAGCCGGTCCATGTCAATCAGATAGATTACATAGCAGAAAAACTCCGCCAGTCACCGGTGAGCCGCCGGGCCATCGCCATAACCTGGAACCCGGTTATCGATGAAAAGCTCGATGACTGCCCCTGCCTCCAGCTCGTGCAGTGCGTTTTGCGTCACGGCAAACTCAACATGAGGGTGATCTTCCGGAGCAACGATATGCTCACGGCAGCCGGGGCAAACATGTATGCTCTTGTCCAGCTCCAGAAATCCATTGCAGACCGGCTGGGCGTCCTGTGCGGGACCTACACCCACATCTCGCTTGTGCCCCACATTTACTATATTCGGGACTTAAACGATATCGAACCCTTCTGCGGGAAAGGCGGGTTCATCCAGCCAGGTGAGGAAGTCTGCCGTGCCTGCGGCCGATGCCCCCGGTCAAAGATGGTCTGATCACAGAGAACCCGGATCGGCAAAACCTCTTTTTTCCGTCACTTTAATTAAGCAACAGCAGCAAAAAGTAAGAGGCAATTATAGCCCGGTAGTGTAGCGGTCAATCATGCGAGACTCTGGATCTCGCGACAGCAGTTCGAATCTGCTCCGGGCTACTCTCTTCTTTTAATGGATTGCGCAATTCACCCATGTCGCCGGGAATTTGCGTTATCACCTGTAAAAAATAGCAAGGGTTCTAAAAGGGGATCACAGAAAAAAGGAACAATACTGCAATATCACGCAATAATCGCGGAGATAATGCACCCGATAAAGATCGCACCAAACGTCCCTGCCCCACCGATGCTTACCATAGGTACCTCAAGGTCACCGGCGTGAGGAAGGTGCGCAAGGTTTGCACCAAGCAGCGTGCCAAAGACCACACTTGCAAACGCTATAATCCCGGCTGTAAGCCCCAACCCTTGTGCAAGCAGGATACCACAGAGAAGCGCGGCAAGGCCGGGAATAAAAAGCGGCGCCCGCAGGCCGACCCCGACCATCGGCCGGGTGGTGACATAGGCCATTGCCGCCACAATGAACGTGGCCGCTGCAACCAGGAGATAGAGCGGGTCCCCGGTCACCACTGAAGATGCACGGTAGAGAAGATAACATGCCATCGCTACCGGTATTATCGCTCCGCCAAGGTTAATGGCAAGGGTTGTCTCCCACTGCCCGCCGGTCTCGTTTGGAGTGAATGCTGACGGAGACTGCCCATCAGGAGTGTGCGGCATTCGGATGGTTTCCTTCCGGATCTTCCAGACAGGGATATTGACAAGGCTGCAGAGCAGGATAAGAATCACAAGGGCGGTTGCCGTGAGCCATGACAAGCCCACAAGGTTGGTAAATGCCTGTCCCACAAGGCCAAGAAAGAGCAGCGGTACAAGAATAACCAGAAGCCCGATGATGACAAGAAGGACAATTACGGTCAGGGGATTTGCTGAATAAACGCGGACATCGGAGGGCATGGTACTTTCCCTGATAATATATGCACTATTGCAAGACACCACTAAGACTGCATATCATAAGGATTCTTAGTGGAACTGACTTTTGAGTGGCCATATGTGGAGTTATATAGTACACACAATTGCGGCATGGTCCTGATGATACGGAGCAAGCCAGACACTCTCAGTTATTGTGAGCCCGGCAGACATGAGGATTTCGAGGGTGTCCTGGAATACGGCAGCCGGTTCTTTCCTGATATCCACGCTTCGGGTCTTGAGCATCAGGACAAGAGTGCCGCCTTTCTTGAGGAAAACACAGTTCCTGATTGCAATTGCCGCTTGGTCAGGCTGGGCGACATCCTGGTAGAGGAGGTCAACTTCCTCGATAAGAGGGGCATACCGGTCCGGGCAGGAAGCATCGGCCATGATCGGCATCACGTTTTTGCGCCTTCGTGCCACTTCAAGGAGATCCTGCATCGGGCGCGGGGCAAATTCGACTGCGTAGACAACCTCCACGTAATCGGCCACGTGAGAAACCGTGGTCCCGTTTGCCGCGCCGAGGTAAAGGACTTTCATGTCCGGGACAAGTTCGATACCGGTTCCCACCAGGTACAGCGCGGCAAGCTTGCTCCGGTACGGGTCCCAGACCCGGTAGCCGTCAAGCATCCGTTCGCCATAGACACCACCTTCGCCTTTCGAGACGATGACATCGCCAATCCGGATCATGGCTGATCACCCTTTTCTTGTTCCACCCGGGTTCCGGTATCGTTGCCACCCACAGCCCGGTCGATACGTTCCTGGGCTTTTTCCAGAAACGCAGGCGCCGCACAGCCACGGAAATAATCAAGCCGGGCGGCAATCGCCAGTTTCCCTGCAAGCACCCGGGCGACCTTCCCCCGCACATCGCGGGGAGCGTTATGTACCCGGCGATGCTGGAAGATGATCCCGTGTTTCGGGGCCGGGGCTTTCGTGCGGATATGGGCAAACAGCGCAGTCCGGGCGCCAAGCACCTGGATACCGCTTGCCGGCAGCCGGGAGAGCTCCTTTAATCCACCGGCATGGGAAAGGAGCCGGGCAGCAACAAGCCCGCCGATAAGGGCGCTCGTGTTGGGCATCACTTCGCATGCCCGGGCCGAGACTTCCTTTGCAAGAGCAATGCGTGCTTCGGAAAGCCGGGTGATCTCAACGGCAACCTTCCCAAGCGCCCCGCCGCCCCCGCGTTCCCGGCTCTTCTCGCCAATAGATTTGACAAGAACATGGGCCGGTGTCCTGCGGTACTTGCGGGAGAACGACGGGTGCCGGATCTGGTACCAGTCGGCCACCCGCTCGGAAAGAAGGTTTGTAACCGTATCCATCTCGTCAAGAGTCCGGACCATCTGGAGGAGTTCGACATCCTTGGTTGCATATTGTTCCCGGACCGCCTGCTCGGAACCCGCAATACACACCTTCTGAAGGAGTGCCAGGTATTCCGCACGGTCGCGGCAGACTCCACAGCTGACAGCATCGTGCCAGTCTGGGGGGATAAAGGTGCCCATACTGGTCCGGATCTCCCGTACGCGGCGGGCATACGCGACAGCGTCTCCGGTAAACGGCCTGCACTGCCCGTCCTCACAATCGCCAAACCAGCAGGACTGCATGATACACACTAAGGGACGCACGGCTAAAAAAGCAACGGCACGCGGGGTCCGGCGTGACCCGCGCGGACAAAGCAAGGGTTTGTTACGGGACACACCTCATGCCGTGCCTCGTTTCAGGTCCATGCGATGCCAAACGAATAGAGGATGACCGGTACCATGATCGCGCCCATACAATACACGCGGGAGACGTTGACCATCTGCGGGACGAGGCCGATAATCGTTGCAAGGGCAAGAATGAAGATGCCAAACGGGCCGGTGAGGATGATACAGAGGGCGACCACAAAGAAGATCACCGCCCGGTTGAGCAGCCGGCCGTTCGCCCTGTCCAGCAACCCGGCCGAACGGGAGAGCCACACGGTAAGCACATAGGCAATACATGCCGCAAGGACCCCGGCGGTCATCAGTTCATCAATGGAGGGGAGCGGCAGCTCTGCAAGAGCGACCATCACGCCGTTTCTCATCCGGGAGAGAGCAAAGAGCGCGGCAAGACCGATGAACGCATTTGCGGTACCCGCCGCACTTGTTGCGAGGAGGTAGGCTCTGCGATCCTTCTCGTACCCGATAACCGAGGCAAGGGCCCCGTTTGCCGTCGCCGTTGAAAGCCCGGGAAGCCACCCTACGGCAATGCCGGCAAATGTCCCAAGCACAGAACTTTTTACAAGGGTCTTGTTTTCCACCCGCAGGCCACGGTAGACCTGGACCGGCAGTTCTCCCCGGTGTGCCGTGAGAAGAACCGCTATCCCAAACAGACCTGTCAGGAGCGGCATGAGCACCGCGCTTGTCCCCCCAAGTGTGTGCCAGCACAAGAAATCGTATCGCATGGCAAATACCCCAAGCAGTCCCGAAACGGAAAAGATCGCAAGGGCCCAGCCGGGTGATTCGCTCATCACTATCAGATAACCAATGACGGCGATGATCAGGATCCCGATCCCCCAGTCAAAATACGGCTGGAGCGGGGGGAGCAGGAAAAAACAGAGAACCGAGAGCGGGACTGCAATGATAATGGCACAGGCACTTCCGAGCGCTGCGACCCTGACTGCCTCCTCGCCGTTTCCTTCCAGACACATGGCATGAGCCGGGAGAACCGAAAGCGAGGTGTCTGCATCGGGAACCCCAAGGAACGTCGAAGGTATCGATTCAACAAACGTGTGCGTGATCAGAGCCGAAAACAGGGCGCTGGCAAGCGCAAGGGGCCCGAGCACCGCAAGGAGGAGTGCCTGTGCTCCAAGGAGGATCCCGGCAAGAGTATTTGCATGGACGCCCGGGATAAGACCGCTCGCAGTACCTAGGAGAACACCAAGGAGGACCCCGATCACGATCTCGATCATAGCAAAAGGTTTGGGAGAATGGACATAAATCAACCGAAATGCATACCATCATAACATACAGGGATGATGGACCTCACATGAAGATCGCAGTGACACGGCTTGCAGGAAAGGAGGACCGGGATGCTACCCGGTGCGCAGCCTTCGGGCATACGTGCTACAGCGTCCACCCGCTCCGATCTGCGGTCCTGGACGAGGTGGTCGCCGGGTTTGCTGCCGCTGCGAAAAACGGGGAATTCGATTGCATCTTTTTTACCAGTGCGCTCCCCGCAAAGATCCTCGCCCCGGTCCTTGCGACCACCGCCCGGGTGATCGCCATCGGCCCCGAGACCGCACGCGAGCTCGAACGCTGCGGGATTGCCTGCGAAACCCTGCCGGGCTATTACTCCCGCGACTTCGTGCCGTACCTCGGCGACTGGATTCGTGGAAAAAACATCGGGCTTCCCCGGGCCGATGTCCCCAACGCCCCGCTGATGGACGCAATCCGCGCGGCCGGGGGGATTGCCCGGGAATACCGGTCTTACGAACTCGTCCCGACCGGCGAACCACTCGACATTAATGGGGCAGAGGCGATCCTCTTTACCAGCGCCATGTCGTTTAAAAAAGCGGTCTGGACTCCCCGCACAGATGTCCTCGTGATGGCAATCGGCGATATCACCGCAGATGCCATGCGGCAGGGAGGGACTAACCCGGATATCGTGGGCGACGGGTCTCTTGAAGGGACACTTGCCGCGCTCAACACATACCTCAAACAACGCGGATAACACCATGACAACAGCACCGGAACCGGAAAAAAAGGAAAGCCACGCAGCTGCACCGCTCTGGCAGGGGGCGGGGATTGTCGTGATCGACAAGCCGCGGGGGCCCTCAAGCCACCAGGTCGCGGCATGGGTGGGAAAGATGCTCGGCTGCCAGGTGGGCCATGCCGGGACGCTCGACCCGCAGGTATCAGGGGTCCTGCTTGTCATGCTCTCAAACGCAGTCCGCCTTGCGCCGCTTCTCTTGAAACATGACAAGGAATATGTCTGCCTGATGCGGCTGCACAAGGATGTCGACAGGAAAACCATCGATGCGATTGCGGCAGAATTCACCGGCCGGATCTACCAGCGCCCGCCACGGAGGAGCGCGGTAAAACGCCTGCTGCGTATCCGGACCATAAAAAAAATGGAGATCCTTGATGTCCAGGATCGTCTCGTGCTCTTCAAGGCTGAATGCGATGCGGGAACATACATCCGCTCGCTGTGCCACCATATGGGCCTGGCGCTCGGAGTCGGGGCGCACATGGTCGAGCTGCGCCGGACCAGGTCCGGATCCTTTGGCGAGGACTCCCTGCATACGCTCCACGATCTCAAGGATGCCTGTACTGCTGCAGAGGCGGGAGACCGAACCGCGCTTGAAGCTATGATCGTCTCTGTGGATGCCGCAGTACCCGATCTTCCATCGGTCGCCGTTCGCGATTCCGCCGTGGATGCGCTCTGCCACGGTGCGGTCCTTGCTGGCGTCGGTATTGCCCGATGCGATGCATTTGAAAAGGGCCAGGTAGTTTCCGTGCTCTCGGAAAAGAGAGAATTTGTCGGCCTTGGGAAAGCGCTTCTCTCCTCATCCGTATGGAAGCCGGGAAAGACCGGGCTCTTTGTCGCGATGACCTCGGTCTTCATGGCGCCGGGCACCTACCAGAAGGGCTGGAAGACGAAAGCGTGCCAATCGCAAATACCGGCCGGGAACCGTCCCGGCCGGGGCCCATGAAAGGATAGCATTAAAAAAATACCCGGCAAATACATGGGATACACTTTTTGCTGAGGTAGTCTAGCGGTAGGGCGCAGGCCTGGAAAGCCTGTGGTGCGAAAGTGCCTCGGGGGTTCAATTCCCCCCCTCAGCGTATTGCTGTTTTTTTTCGATTCGTGCCCATATTCGGACTTTTTTTAGAGGGCAGAACGGGACCATCAGGTCCGGACTGCACGCAGGCCTTCCCGCGCAAAGGCAACGTACTCGGGGACGATCTCAAAACCGAGGAAGTGGCGGCTTTCCT
Organism: Methanoregula sp.; assembly: GCA_041652215.1. GTDB lineage: Archaea > Halobacteriota > Methanomicrobia > Methanomicrobiales > Methanospirillaceae > Methanoregula. The sequence continues at coordinate 6,768 of JBAZHU010000020.1, forward strand.
GCTGCGCGACAACCGCGACCGTGCCCGAGCCAAGGAACGGATCAGCGACAAGGTCGCCGGGATTGCTCGAATACCGGATGATCTTCTGTACCAGTTCCTGCGGAAGCTTGGTCGGCGTCTTTTTCTTTCCTTTCCAGTACTCGCGGTTGATCACCCAGACATCTTCCGGGTAATGGTCGAGTTTGTTGAAGGTGTATTTTTTCGGGTTTTTCACCACGAAGAGGATATGATAATGGCTGGTGACGTACTTGTTTTTCGTAAACACCCCGAACTGGTACTTCCAGATCAGGTGGTTGACGGTCACGAGGCCGGCCGCATCGATGCCTTCGAGGATATCGCGGAGCCGGTTCCAGCCGGAAAAAATGTACATACTCCCCTCGGGCGAGAGCACCCGGGCGGCCTGTGCAATCCACCGGCGTGTAAACTCGCTATATTCCTCTGCCGGGATCTCGCGGTAGCCTTCGATCACGTTGCTGCCGGTCCGGTTGTAGTTGAGGCGCTGGGCAGTAAAATCAATGGCAAACGGGGGATCGGTTACAATAAGATCGATAACCCCATCGGGAATCTCTCCCATGAGCGTGAGGGAGTCCCCTTCGTACAGGGTGTCTTTCCGGAACCTGCCCAAGGAACCCATCAGCGCGTCCTGCCAAACGCCCTGCCCATCTCAAAGGCTTTTGCATTGACCTCAACGGTCTTTGGCGGGACGAGTTTTTTTACCGCGGCAAGCAGGGACTCTGCCGGTAAGGGAATAGACCACGAAGCCGCGCCAAGAATCACCACATTCTGGGAAAGACTGCTGCCCGCTTCTGCGGCAATCTTATCGGCATCGATCAGGCAGGGACCAAACCGTGCAAGCTGCACGATGATCTCATCTTCTGTCGGCACCGGGCTCTTCTGCGTAAAGACCGAGGTGGGAAGGACCATGTGCCGGTTGACCACCATCGTCCCGCCTTCCTTGAGATAGTGGGAGTACCGGAGCGCTTCGAGCAGGTCAAATGAGATCAGGAGATCGGCCGTGCCGGGCACAATCAGCGGGCCGTACTGCCCATCGATCCGGATATGGGTCTCGACTGACCCGCCGCGCTGGGCCATGCCGTGCGTCTCGGCGCCTTTCACGTGCCGACCCTCCGTAAGGCAGGCCTCTCCGAGGATATTTGACGCAAGGATGGTGCCCTGCCCGCCGATCCCGACGATCAGGATATCAAAACTCTTCGTCATTTCCGTGCCTCCCGTGAGATCGCACCCACCGGACAAAGCCGGGCGCAGACCGCACACCCGCTGCACAGGTCGTTGATCCGCGCTTTCTCGTCCGCGAACTCGATAGCAGGGCACCCGAACCGCACGCAGGTACCGCAGCCGGTACAGATCTCCGGGTTCACCGCGTAGCGGCCCCGCTTTACCCCGGAGCGGCGTGCCACGATCACGCACATCTGCTTTGCGATGATCACCTTCACGCCCTTTTTGGCCTTTGCCGCCTCCAGCACCCGAAGCATATCGGTCATGTCATAGGGATCGACTGTCTCGACAAAGGTCGCCCCGCAGGCGCGGCAGATCGCGTCAAGGGATACCGGGGGCGTCTCCACGCCGGTTGCGGTTACCCCGGTATTCGGGTTGGGCTGGTGGCCGGTCATCGCGGTGATCCGGTTGTCGAGGATAACGACCGTCATGTTCGCACCGTTGTAGACCGCGTTCATGAGCCCCTGAATCCCCGTATGCAGGAAGGTCGAGTCGCCAATCGTGCAGACCACATCGTGGGATGCATCGGAATGGGCGATCCCGCTCCCGACCGTGATCGAGGCGCCCATGCAGATCGTGGTATCGACAGCGCCAAGCTGGAGCCCGAGCGTGTAGCACCCGATGTCGCTCGGGTAGATCGCGGACTCCTTGAACACCTTTTTCATCGCGTAGAACGCGGCGCGGTGATGGCAACCGGCGCAGAGGATGGGCGGGCGCATCGGGAGATTCTGCACGGGCACCGGGGCGGCAAACGGGTTTCCCGGCAGGAACCCGGATTTTACCATGATGGCAGCGACAACGGAAGGGGAGAGTTCGCCTTCGTACGGCGCGTACCCGTTGATCTTACCGAATACCGGCACGCAACCTGCTACCTGCCGCACGGCTTCTTCCACAACCGGGGCGAGTTCCTCGATGACAAGGATCTTCTCATGCTTTCTGGCAAACTCCCCAAGCCACTCCTCATCGATCGGGTAGGCCCCGATCTTCATGAACGAGACATCGGGGGGTAGGAGTTCCTGCACGTAGGAGGCGCCGATCCCGCTTGCGATGATAGCGGTCTTTCCCCTGACCGTGCAATAATTAAGCCCGCGTTCCACGAGACGCTTTTTGAGGGCGGGCTGCTTCTCGTTGAGTTTTTTGTGAAGGACCCTTGTGTGGGCGGGGATCACCACGTACTGCCGGGGATCCTTGTGGAACTCACCTTTCCGCGTGCCCGGGACAACCGCCCCCAGTTCCACATCGCCTTTCGAGTGGCAGATCCGGGTGGTGGGGCGAAAGAGCACCGGTAACCTGAACTCCTCGGATATTTCAAACGCGGTGCGGATCATATCGTGAGCTTCCTGCACACCGGCAGGGTCAAGGCAGGGAAGCCGGGCGAAATGGGCGTAACACCGGGTGTCCTGCTCGTTCTGGGAACTGTGCGCAAACGGGTCGTCCGCACTCATGATGACAAGCCCCCCGGTCACCCCGGTATAGGCGCTCGTCATGAGCGGGTCGGCGGCGACGTTGAGGCCGACATGCTTCATGGTACAGATTGCGCGTATCCCGCACCATGCAGCGGCGAGGGCATTTTCCAGCGCGACCTTCTCGTTCACCGACCATTCCACATAGTACGCGGGGTCTTTCTGTACACGGAGGACGTCAATGACTTCCGATGAGGGGGTGCCGGGGTACCCGCTCACAAAATCGATGCCTGATTCGAGGCACGCGTGGGCGATGGCTTCATTTCCGAGGAGATAGTGGCGTTGCATAATCCCAGTCCGAACGATATTTAGTTATTTTTAACACGAAGCCCTATAGCATTATCCTGTCCACCCGACCATTCACAACCTATAAAAACTCTGGTGGGATAAGTAATAAGGTAAATTTCAGGCAATCCTTTTGGGCCCGTAGCATAGCCCGGTGGTGCGCCCGGCTGATAACCGGGAGGTCATGCGTTCGAATCGCATCGGGCCCACTTAATTTCCGTATTTTGATATAGTTTTTGAGCGTACAGGATGCCATGGAGAAAATTTATAAAATTCTTCTCGCAGCCGGCGCCCTGATCTGTATACTCCTCTTTTTTATCGATATCTATCTCGGCGCAACAGGAGTGATCATCCTTGTCGCTCTCGCCATGTCGGTCTATATCATGGAGGATTCCAAAATTCTTCCCGACGTTACCGCCAGACTCGGAGACGATGCAAAAAAGATTGTTATCACCAATGCGGGGACTGCACCGGCATACCGCATCCATGTCACCCTCGTTCCCCTTGACATCGAATTCGATCTTCCCGAACTCGCGGTTGATGCCCGGTATGAGTATGCCCTCACCCGCATGATAGAAGAGGCAAAAGCCGTGGTCCTCTTCGACGATGCAAAAGGTGTGCAGACCAGCCGCACGTTCACCCTGTTGGCGATGGGAAAGAGCGATGACGATCTCCTCAAACCGATGTTCCCGCTGTTCAAGTGGAAGTAAAAAAAAGGTGCCGGTCAGGATTTACGGGGCGCGGCAAAGACATACCCGATCACTTTTTCAAGCGCTGCGATAAGTTCCGTTTCCGATTTCATGTAGTCATGCATTCCCTGGTACAGCATGAACATGACATCATACCCATATGTATCGATCGCGGCCTTAGGGTCAATGGGATTGAGATATGAATCGGTGATAAACCCGTCGGAACTGTACATAAGTTCGTAGATCTTGCCCTTTTCAGAGAGGACGCAGAACTGGTCGGTGATCTTTTTTGAAGAATCATCAGGGCGGAACGGGGCGGGATCGGTCTTCCCGAGGACGATCATCTTTTCCGTGTAATAGTTGGCATCATAGATCTCGTCCTTTGTATCCTGTTTTCCTATCTTGAGCATATTGAGACCGACGGCATTGACCACCGGCTTTGCCAGGGCGGCCATGCGCCCCAGCAGCTGCCCGTCATGGGTCTTTACCTGTTCGGACAGTTTGGCATCCGTCTTTTTCATTTCCTCGATCTTCTGTATAATCTTTTCAAAACCGGCCTCAATTTCATCCATTTTAGTATCACCGTGCTCCGCCTTCCGGCGCAAATCAGGAATAGTTAATGTTCCGGCTATTAAATCACTCGTCTTTTGTGGATGCCACACCGTGATCAGGACTCATGCGACCAAATCACCGATAAAAAAATACTTCCGGTCCTTTTTGAGGATAACTTCCGTAGCGGCCCCTATCGGGAGATCTGTTCCGATGACGACACCCAGGTAGGCAGCAGTCCGGGCCATGACCGATCCCGGGCGGAGTTTTTCCGTGACGACACACGATACCGTGGTTCCAAGGAGCGGCCGGTTGGTCACCGAGTACTGCTCTTCCGCGTACGCGTTCAGGAGCCGGGACCGGTCTTTTTTAACCGAATCGGGAAAATCTTTTTCCGCAAACGGGCCGGTGAACGGACGCGGGGAATACCGGGTGACATTGACCTTGGCAGGATTTGTCCGCCCGATAAGTGCAAGGGATTGGGAAAAATCCTCTTCGGTCTCCCCGGGAAACCCAACGATAAAATCCGTGGCGATACTGATATCGGGATACCGCCTGCGGAACGCAGAGACGATCTCTTCGAACTCCTGCACCGTATATCCCCGCCCCATCCATTTGAGGATACGATCTGATCCCGACTGGACCGGCAGGTGCAGGAACCTGAAGATCCGGTCGCTGGCACATGCATCCACCAGCTCGTCAAGGACCGGGAATACGGTCGCCGGGTTCATCATCCCGAGACGGATGCGGTAGTTTCCCTTAAGAGCGCTGATGGCGGGGAGCAGGGAGGGGAGGTCTGTTCCCGTGTCTCTCCCATAGGCACTGACATCCTGGGCCGTCAGCTGGATCTCGTACGCGCCTGCATCGACAAACGCCTGCACTTTTTCCCGGATCTCGCCTTCAGGGAAACTTGCAAGCGGCCCCCGCGCCCTGCGTGTGAGGCAGTACGTGCAGCGCCCGAGGCAGCCCTGTGCGATCTGGACGATCCCGACACCCCCGGGGGCAACCGTTTTCACGCGAAGGTACTCCCCGCGTATTGTATCAGGGGAAATTATGACGGGAGTACAGACAGCGAGGATTGCTTCGCGCTGGACAAGTGGCATGCAACCGGTGACATAGAGCGGTTTGTCCCGCAGGGCAACAAGACGCCGTAGCATCCGGCGTTCGGTGGGCCCGACAACCGTGCACGTATTGACAATAACCGCGTCCGCGTCATCGGCGGAATCCGCACGGGTACTCCCGTAGTGTTTAAGTACCTCCACGAGGTTTGCCGTATCCCCGAAGTTGTAACTGCACCCGTACGTCTCGATATAGACCCGCTTCCCGGCGAGCGCGGCAAACACGTCCGCTGGGTCCCGAATGAGATCTCCTGATCGGTGCTCTTCCATGTATCTATCCTCAACGTTTGGAGACAGAGCAGTTAAAGGTCATTTTTTTGCACTATCCGGGTTTTTGAGGGACGGCGCTTTCTTTTAGGATAACCATTAATCCATGATACCCATAACCTGTTTACCATGTTACGTATCGGGCTGCTGGGCTGCGGCAATATCGGGCATATCATTGCGCAGCACGCGGAAGGATTTGCCATATCCGCAGTCTTCGATACTGTTCCCGCACGGGCAGAAGAGATCCAGGCGATCTGCCATGGGACTGCATATGCAGATGTTGAAGCATTCCTTGAGGCGGATGTCGATCTCATTGTGGAAGCCGCGTCGGTCGGTGCGGCACGGGCGCACGCAAAAGCTGTTCTTCTTCATCACAAGAACCTGGTCATCATGAGTGTGGGAGCGCTCACGGATCCGGCATTTAAGGAGGAACTCGTGGAGACCGCACGGAACCTCAGACAAAAGATCTACGTTCCGAGCGGCGCGGTATTCGGCCTTGACAACCTGAAAATCGGGCAGATTTCACCAATAACAAAACTGCTCCTGAAAACCACCAAGAGCCCAAAGTCGCTTGGGCTCGCCGCGACCTCCCGAAAACTGGTATTCTCCGGGAAAGCACACGAGTGCATCAAGGCGTACCCGAAAAATGTGAACGTGTCGGTCGCAATGAGCCTTGCCGCAGGGCAGGATACGGATGTGGAACTCTGGGTGGACCCGGAGGTGGATAAAAACGTCCATGAACTCTTTATCGAGGGCGATTTTGGCGAGACCTACATCAAGGTCACCAACCTCCCGAGCCCCGATAACCCGGCGACAAGTTACCTTGCCGCACTCTCTATCCTCTCCCTGTTGAAAAACCTTGACAGCCCGCTCGTGGTCGGGACCTGAAAAACCGGGTGAAGTAATCGCCATGGTACCCTTGGAATACCTGTTAAAATTTATTGACGAGGATTCCCCGTTCGGGGATGTGACCTCAGAGTCCATCATTCCCGAAGTGTCCTGCCGCGCAGTTATCCGGGCCGAGCAGGACGGCATCGCTGCCGGTCTCGATGAGGCTGCGGTGCTCTTTTCCCATTTCGGGGTGGACGTGCAGCAGGATGCCCGCGATGGTGAAACGATAAAGAGCGGGGCAGTGCTTCTCTCGCTCTCGGGGCCGGCAAAGAAGATCCTGCTCGTGGAACGAACCGCGCTCAACATTATCGGCAGGATGAGCGGGATTGCTTCAGAAACAAGATATCTGGTGGATCTGGTACTGGGAGAAAATCCC
>JBAZHU010000021.1:0-13461 GCA_041652215.1 Methanoregula sp.
GATCCGGCAGATCGCAAAGAATTCCGGCATTGAGGGCGCCGAAGTGATTGCAAGGATCAAGGAGCACAAGAACAAGTCCTACGGGTACAACGCGAAGACCGCCATCTACGAAGACCTCATGGAGAATGGGGTCATCGACCCGGCAAAGGTAGTACGGATCGGCCTCCAGAACGCAGGTTCGATCGCGGGCATGATCCTCTCGACCGAGGTACTGATCACGGACTTTAACGATGAGAAAGACCAGAAGTCCGCGGCGATCATTATCTAGATCGCCCGGATAACCCTCCCGCATTTTTTTCTCTGGAGTGTACCGGCAAAAAAGCCCCATACTGCCTGCCGGTACATCCCTGTTTTTTAGTTTCACCCCGCGCACCCGGGGGTTCATATACCGTCCTGATCCATGCCTGTTCCATATGATTACGCCGGGCGGCAGACAAAACGGCGGCCCGGAAAGGATTGTCCCCATGAACCCACAGCAGGCAGACTCCCCATGTATGGCACCCGGAACACGCGAATCCCTTCATTTGCTGCTCGGGAAATACTGGGGATATTCAGAATTCCGTCCGCAGCAGGAAGCGATCATCCGCTCTGTCGTGAGCGGCCATGACACACTCGCCATCCTCACCACCGGCAGCGGGAAGTCGCTCTGCTACCAGCTGCCCGCGCTGTACCTCGGGGGCCTTGCCCTCGTGATCTCCCCGCTCCTTGCGCTCATGAAAGACCAAGTCGATGCACTTAACGCACGGGGGATTTTTGCCGCCGCGTGGACCGGCCAGCTCGACCGTGACGGACGGGGCCGGATCGAATCGGAAATGCGAACAGGCCGGCTCCGGATCCTTTTTGTCTCGCCAGAGAAGTGCATGCAGCCCGGGTTTTTGGAATTCATCAGGACTTTCCCGGTAAAACTTGTCGCCATCGATGAGGCGCACTGCATCTCCGAATGGGGCCACGATTTCCGGCCCGAGTACCGGGAGTTGTCCCGTCTCCGGAAGATCTTTCCCACTGCCCCGGTCATCGCACTTACGGCAACGGCCATTCCCGAGGTAAGAAAGGACATCAGCCGGCAGCTGGGGCTTGTGCGCCCCCGGGAGTTTGTGGGCAGTTTCAACCGGGCAAACCTGGAGTACCGGGTGATAAAAAAGAAAACCCCAAAGGTACAGCTCGCTGACATCTGCTGCCGGCACAAAAACGAGTCCGGCATCGTGTACTGCCTGAGCAAGAAGGAGACCGAGGAGTGCGCATCCGACCTCAAAAAACGCGGCTTTGCGGCGCGTGCGTACCATGCCGGCCTCTCCCGCCCGGTCCGTGAGGCCGTACAGGACGCGTTTCTCAAAAGTACCACCCGGATCGTCTGCGCTACCGTGGCGTTCGGTATGGGGATCGACAAACCCGACGTGCGCTTTGTCGTCCACTACGATATCCCAAAATCCGTCGAATCCTACTACCAGGAGACCGGAAGGGCCGGACGGGACGGGAAGCCGGCCGAGTGCGTCCTTTTGTTTGGCCGTGGCGATGTGGTCCGGGTGAAATGGATGCTCGACCACGACAATCCCGGAGAGAAGGCAGCCCGGATCTCACAACGGAACCTCCGTGAGATGGTCAGGTACTGCGAGACAAACACATGCCGGAAACACTTCCTTCTCGCGTATTTCGGCGAAACCCCCACCGGGCCGGCCTGCGGGACCTGCGATGTCTGTACCGCGATGACTGCCGGGCCAAAGAAGAGATCCCCGGCCCGGCGCGCTCCAGCAAAAACCGGCAGGAACCCGGCAGATCTTGCAGCGGTTGCCCGGCGCACGTGCCCGATCCCGAGCGTTTAAGACACCGGGGCCCGGATACTGTTCCATCCATGATCGATACCGCAGGCCTTCCCGAAAACCCCGGCTGCTACCTCTATTCAGATGAGCAAGGGACTATCATCTATGTCGGGAAGGCAAAAAACCTCAAAAAGCGGGTATCGAGTTACTTTTCCAAAAAAGATCACGACGCGAAGACCCGGAGCCTGGTTGCCCATATCGCATCGGTCGACGTTGTCGTCACCGATACCGAGACCGAGGCATTCCTTCTCGAAAACACCCTGATAAAAAAACACCAGCCAAAGTACAACATCGATTTAAAAGACGCAAAACGCTACGCGTGGATCGAGCTGACAACGGAAGCGTTCCCGCGCCTTCTTATCGCCCGCCATGCATCCGGAGACGGAACATTTTTCGGCCCGTTTGTTTCAGCGGCCGAGCGCGACTCCATACTCAAAGTAGCAAAAAAAGTATTTCACCTCCGAACCTGTAAAAAAATCCCGAAACGTCCCTGCCTCCGCCGGCATATGCAGTCTTGCAGCGCCCCCTGCACCGGCACGGTGAGCCCGGCAGAGTATGAAGAGAACGTGAAAAAAGCTGCACTGCTTCTCAAAGGAAAATCCCGGGAACTGCTCGAAACGCTCCATCAGGAGATGGCGGCACGCTCCGCAGCGGAAGAGTACGAGCGGGCGCTCGTGATCAGGAACGAGATTGCGGCAATCGGACACCTTACCGACCGGCAGCACGTGGAACGCCGCAGGGAATACGATCAGGACGTGATTGCCTGCCAGATTACGGACGCAAATGTGTATCTCACTGTTTTTAATGTCGAACGCGGATCGCTGGCCAACAAGCAGGAGTTCACGTTCGATGCCGGAGAAGATTTCTTTGAGGAATTTCTCGTCCAGTACTATTCTGAACGCGAACCCCCGAGAGAACTTATCCTGGCCCATGAAACTGCTCCTGCACTCGCAGAATTTCTCTCGGCAAAAAAGGGAAAGCCTGTCGATATTATCGTCCCGCAGCGGGGCGAAAAGAAACAACTCCTCGACCTTGCACAAAAGAACCTGGAAATCGCGTTCTTCCGCGACACGCTCAAGTGCTCCGAGCTCGGCACTACGCTCCATATGGCAAGCCCCCCGGAAGTAATCGAATGTTTCGATATCTCGCATCTCTCCGGCACCGCGATGGTCGGATCGATGGTGCAGTTCCGGGACGGGAAGCCGGACAAGAGCAACTACCGGCGGTTTAAGATCAGGACCGTTGAAGGGATCGATGATTTTGCCTCCATCGCGGAAGTCGTGAAGCGGCGGTACAAACGGCTTGCTGATGAGCACGTCCCGTTCCCGGATCTGGTGATCATCGATGGCGGCAGGGGACAACTCTCGGCTGCACTGGAAGCGCTCTCCTCTCTTGGGGTCACCGAACTTCCGGTCATCGCGATTGCAAAAAGAGAGGAGGAGATCTATATGCCCGGGGAAATTCTCCCGCTCCGGCTCGACAGAAAGAGCATTGCGCTCCGGTTCATCGAAGAAATCCGGGACGAGGCACACCGGTTTGCGATCACGTACAACCGGCTGCTCAGGAAAAAGAAAGTCATCAGCTGATTCATGAGCCCTGCATGGTGAGACGGACTGCCGTAAGTCAAAAGTATTTAAACCGGGCGAGATACACTCTGACATACATAACAGGTGATAGTAATGCCAGACTTTTTCAATCCATTCAGCGGCATGGTTCCGGACCGCAAGCTGACTAAAGAAGAACTCATCCGCGTTGTCCGGCTCGATGTCGCCGGGGAACTCGAAGCCATCCACGGCTATATGGCCCACGCAGATGCGACGGATAACGAGCTTGCAAAAGCGGTCCTGACTGATATCGCCGACGAAGAGCGCGTGCATGTCGGAGAACTCTTACGGCTCCTCTCAATCCTCACCGGTGATGAGGATGAATATTATAAGAAAGGAACGCTTGAAGTGGATACTATGGCAGGACAACTCGGGGCAGCGGGAGCTGGCGCAGCCGCGGCAAAGGAAGAAGCAACGATCGGATCACTCAAAAATGCAAAGGAGGCATGAACATCATGGTAAATGCATATCTCGGACGCGACGATGCACCGGTCGGTGCAGAGACCTGGAAGCTGATCGATGACGTGGCGGTTCAGGCAGCAAAGAGCCAGATTTCCGGGCGTCGGCTGCTTGCAGTCGAGGGACCGTACGGCTTTGGCCTCAAGGCCCTCCCCCTGGGGGATTACGCTGTTGAAGACGGGATCAGCGCGAGCGTCTCGCTCCCGCTCTCCCTGATCAGGACCGAGTTCTCGCTTTCCAAACGCGATCTCGCATCCTTTGAGCGCGATCATCTCATCCTCGACACGGCACCGGTGGCCTGTGCGGCGATGGATGCAGCGGCAAAGGAGGACAAGATCATCTTTGCCGGCCTTGTCGGGACCCCGGGCCTGCTCAACGCAGAAGGAGCCGGATCGATGACGCTTGCCAAGTGGGACAAGGTCGGGGCAGCGGCAGACCAGGTCATCGATGCGGTGACAAAACTGGATGCGGCCGGGTTCCACGGCCCCTACAGCCTCGCGCTCGCACCGGCGCAGTACAACCTGCTTCTCAGGCGCTATCCGCAGGGTGACGGAACCGAACTTGAGCACATCTCGTCCATCGTAGGTGACGGGGTAGTCAAGGCTCCCGCACTCAAGAAAGGAGGCGTGCTGCTTGCATCCGGCCCCCAGTATGCGTCGATTGCCATCGGACAGGATATGGCGGTCGGGTACAACGGCCCGGTCGGAGATCTTCTGGAGTTCCAGATCTACGAGAGCCTCGCCCTCGTAGTAAGGGCGCCCGAATCTATTCTCGTGCTCAAATAATCCCCTCTTTTTATTGTGTACTACAGCGATGTACATTTACCATGTCTTCGGGAATATCCAGGATCTGCCTCGGAATCTTCACGATTTTCCTGCTTGCAATTTTTGTGCTCGGTGCAGGCTGTTTGAGCGATACGGTAGCAGGAGATACTGCATCGGGAAGTCTCCATGCCCACTACGAGCACGCTGACTCGTGGTCGCCCGGCCTCGGGTGCTATGCGCACGCGACCGGTTATGTGTACAATGCAGGAAACACTTCCGCTGAGAGTGTCAGGCTCGAACTCAACCTTGTCAACACCAAAACATCAGCCATCCGCGATTCGAAATCGATCTATATCGGTACGCTTGCACCCGGGCAGACACAGGCATATGAGACGACACTTGACGGCGAGTGCACGCAGGACTACCGGGTCGGAGCGTATTTGTAAGAGCGGGAGAGACCGGAATTATCCGGTTCACAGAGTTTTGGTTTTTCTGCTTCTGAATATATTTTGAAAAACTTTTTTCCCGCCCAGGGGTTTTTTACAGAACACTATCTCAGAAAATTGCTAGTTTATCCGACGATCATCCAGCGGATCTTCTGCGCCGGCCTGCTCAAACGCCTCGCGCCGCTCGGTGCAGGCCCCGCACTTGCCGCATGGGCGCTCTCCTCCCTTGTAACACGACCAGGTATTCGCGTAATCCACCCCGAGGGCAAGGCCTTTTTTCACGATATCACCTTTGCTGATATCCAGGTAGGGAACGTGGAGGACAACATCGTTCCAGTCGCAGAGGTGCAGGGCGGTTGTCATGGCGCTTACAAAAACCGGCCGGCAATCCGGGTAAATCGCATGATCCCCGGCATGGGCCGCGTAAAAAAGATGGGGGGCACCGATGCCGATCGCATAGGAGGCCGCAAGACTCAAAAAAACCATGTTCCGGTTCGGGACGACGGTCTGCTTCATCGTCTCTTCTGCATAATTGCCTTCGGGTACATCCCATTGTGCCCGGGTCAGGCTGGACGGGGCAAGTGCGTTTAAAACCGAAATATCGATGATTTTGTGGGGAATCGCGAGTTTTGTGCAGGTCTTTTCTGCGCACGGGATCTCTTTATTGTGTTTCTGGTGGTAATCGAACGTGACTGCACTGACCTCATATCCATCATGGATAAGATCGTAGAGCAGGGTGGTACTGTCCATCCCGCCGGAAAGAATAAGCACCGCTTTCATACAGATATCATCGTCCGGTGTAACCTTATCTTCAGATTCCTATATCAAAGGTACGCCGGGATATTCACCCGGTGAGGAATTCGGGAGCCGGGCCGGGTATCTAAAAAAATGGTTTGGGAGTGCCGGTGTACCGGGAAATCCCGGCCGGCATTCCTGAAACCCGATGTGATGGCATTGCATATGGGGACGACGAGGAGATCAAAGGGTGGAATCGATATCATCAAGCAGTTTCTTGATATCGATCCAGATGATCAGTTCGTTGATCTCCTTGTCCTTAACCTTGATTTTGCGCTTGATAATCCCGATAATCGCAGTGTCCTCGTGGCTGATCGATGCAGACGTGTGATCGACCTGGTTTCCCTCAAACGTGGAAACGGAAGTCACGTCATCAACAAGAATCCCGATCTTGGATTTGGTAATCTTGTCGTCAAGGACAATTATCCGTGATGCTTCAAGCGATTTTGTGCTTGCTTCGGTGATATTCAACCGGTGCTTGAGATCGACTATCAGGGTGATCTCGCCGCGAAGATCAATGATCCCCCGGACATACGGCTGGACATTGGGAAGTTTTGTGATCGTGGTATACTCGACAACTTCCTTGACTTCGAACAGGTCGATAGCGAAATGCTCGTTTCCGAGCACAAACTCCACGACCTGAATGGTACTCAGATTACTCTGGGGGGCGGCAGAGTTTTTTGCCGATTCAACAGGTTCACTTGCCTTTGCAGTCATGGGCAGGTCTCCGGGTTATTCCACTTTGAATCTGCGGTTGGCGTTCGTTGCCTCGACAGCAACATCACTGACGGTCTGGATCATCCGGGTTATTTCATCGAGGGCTGCGGCAGACTCCTCGGTCGCGGCTGCTGCGTCCCCGGCCTCCTTTGCGGTCCGTTCGATGAGACTTCCAACCTCATGAACGCTTGCGGTGATCTCCTCGGTGGTTGCCGCCTGCTCTTCAGTGGCGGCCGCGACTTCAGAAGCGCTGTTTGCCACGGTTTCCGCGGCAGTCTGGATCTTCTTAAACGCATTGAGTGATTCAGCAGACGCGGTAACTCCCCTGCCGACCAGTTCCTTTGAAGCTTCCATGGCATCGCTCGCCTTTTTGGTTGCGGCATTGAGCTGGGTGATCATCTCCTCGATTTTCTCAGCGCTGGCCCGGGACTCCTGTGCAAGTGACTTGACTTCGGATGCAACAACCGCAAAGCCCCTGCCGTGTTCGCCGGCCCGTGCAGCCTCGATCGCCGCATTGAGGGCAAGCAGGTTGGTCTGATTTGCAAGATCGCGGATGAGGACGATAATTTTGCTGATGTCGGCCATCTGTTTCCCGATCTCCATGACAATCGTATGCACATTATTCGTCGAGGCAGTGATCTCGGTCATATCCTTGTTGACCGTATCTGCGAGAATTGCACCTTCCCTTGCTGAATCATTCGCGGCCTTTGCCTGCGTAGAAACGCTCTCCATGCTTGAGGTAATTTCCTCAACAGCCGCGCTCATGTCCTGCATGGCCTTGGACATCTGGTCGACACCTTCGGCGGCTTTCTGCGCATTCTCGCTGACCCCCCCGGCGTTCTTTGCGATCTGGTTAACGCCTTTTGAAGCGTCCTCAATGCTCCGGTTCGCATTATCAGCCGTGGTTGTGAGATTTTCCATCTGCTTGTTGACATCGCCGATGTTCTTTTCGAGGTTGATCACGATCCCGCGGACTGCGTCGCGCAGCTTGATGATCTGGTCGTGTGTTTCCCGGGTATCCTCATCCGGCGGGGTGATCTCGTAGCGGACGGTCAGATCTCCCTCTGCCATCTTACCATAGAGCTTACTCATCTCGGTTACTTCGTGCTCCATGTACTCACGGGTTTTTACAACACCGGTGATCTCATTGTACGTAATATAGACCAGTTTTACCTCCCCTTTCTCGTTAAGAAGGGGTATGTTTGTACGGAGAACCACGTGCAGGCCGGAGGGCGACTCAATCGTGCTCTCCCCAAGGGTTTTGCGGCGGGAGCTGATGGCCTCTGTTACCGATTCACCTGAATTTTTCAGGTACTTGAGCATCTGCTGGTCCTTGAAATCGCTGAACTTTATCGCCAGCAACCGGTCCCTGCTAAAACCAGTCAGTTTGCAGAATGCATCGTTCACCGTGACGATCCTGAGGTTTGCCTCCACAATCGCTTGCGCAAGGGGATTCCTCTCAAACATTTCCGTGAAATCCTGTAATTCAATCATTTTCATCACCCGAGTCTTACAACGGTTTCTTTCCACACTTCATTCATGATCTGCCCAAGGCCAATGTACATCGAGCAGAGTCCGCAGATGACTCCCTCTATACCGGCAATCACCAGGATTGTGCTGTTCCCAAGAGCATTTCCTACGATCAACAGGAAGAAAAGCAGCACCAGTGTGCCGAACAGAACCTGCATTGACCTTGCCATCCTGAACGTAATCAGGAACAGAGCAAGCGCAAGCAGACCCCATAAGCCCAAGAAACTGACCATTCCCTCTTTACTGAGTGCAGGCCCCCATCCCCACAGGGGCATGAGGATCATGAACACCAGACATATCCAGAAGAACCCAAACGATATAAACACTGTCGTCCCGAATGTGTTGTTCTTCTTCCATTCCATAATCCCTGCAATGATCTGGGCAAGTCCCCCATAGAATATTCCCATTGCAAAAACCACGGAGCCCATGCCGAAGATACCGGCATTGTGCATGTTCAGGATAATGGTCGTCAGGCCGAACGCCAGCAGCCCCAGAGCCCCCGGGTTTCCTGTCGTATCGGTGATCTTAAGTTCGTTCTTGAATACCTGGTCAATCTGTGGTTCCATGAGCGTTACCACATCGCTTTGATCTCGTTTGCTTTATCCATACCCGTGGAATGTAAGAGATCGTAGAGCAGACGGGCCCTTCCAACAGTTATGGTGCACGAGGGATATGCGCATGCATACCCTGCCTGATCAGGGGAATATTTGTAGTGGGATGAACACTCTGGCATCATATTCTTAACCCTCAACCGGGAATTCCCCCAGTGTCCGCATGGCAAAATACCCGTCAAGTTTTTCCGAGATTTCGTGCAGGAGTCTGATATTCTCCTCAAGGCCATCGCGTTCAATGGCAGTTCCCGAATGCGTTTGTCCAATATTTACGACATATGCTGCTTCTTGCATCACATCAATCACCCTTTTTTACTTCAGTTTCAGCACGGGATCATTTTGCCATGCTTTTCAATTATGCAATTTCTATTTTCCGTAAAATTGTTTATAAATTTAGTTAATTGCATGGCATATAAGCACGGCAAAGCGATATTTTTTAAGTGATCATAACTGACACTGGACACAAAAGGACATAGAGAAGCATACCATGGAAGAGTATTTGGAAGTGATTTCCCGGATCAAGGAAGAACTCGATCAGCACCCGGAGGGCATGAGTATCACCGATATAGCGGGTCTGCTCCACATAAACCGGAACTCGGTAGCAAAATACATGGACATCCTGCAGATCCAGGGATCGGTTGACGGGAGAAAGAGGGGCACTTCCAAGATCTATTATATATCACATCGCGTTTCCGAATCCACACTCCGGAAAGTCTGCCGACAGCCGTTTATTATCCTTGATCAGAACAGCCTCGTGACAGATCATAACCCGCGGTTTTCCCGGTTGACCGGACTCTCCCCTGAACAGGTGCTCCGGCAATCCTTCGACACGCTTCCGTTCAGGTCTCTTGAAGGCGGATCTGCCCAGCAGATATTTCGATCTGCACTTAAAGGTATAGAACAGCGGGCACACGCACAGATCAATTTTGAAGGAAATGAATCCCCGGTAGATCTATACCTGATACCCCTGGTCTTTACGAACGGCAAGCCAGGTGTGGCAGTTATTGTAGACGAAGGAAGTGCGGCCGTTCCCGGAACCGGTTCCGCTTCTGCCACTCTTCCGGAATTCCGTATGATCCTTGATAAACAAATGGAATATGCCGTGCGGTACAGTCCGGAAGGCATTATCCAGTACGTTAACGAACCCTATTGCCATGCGATAGCCCGGTCACGTGAAGATCTCATCGGGAGGTCGTTCAAGCACCTCTCAACAGCCGATGACGCAGAGCGGATTCGTATGAACCGCTCACGGTTAAGCCCCAAATACCCGGCTGGCATGATCGAGTTCCGGGCGATCATGGCAAACGGTGAGGCACGGTGGCAGCGGTGGTGGGATCATGCCCTGTTCAATGACCGGGGACAGTTGACCGGGTATTTTTCCTGCGGGATCGATATAACGGAGGACGTCCTGATCCGCACCAAACTTAAAAAATCGCAGGAAATGCTTGAAGAGACCATTGTAACCCGCACAAACGAATTCCGTGAGATCAACCGGCAGTTATACGAAGAGATGGCCCGCAGGGAAACCATCGAACAGCAGTTGTTGCGGACCCAGTTTGCCATGGACAACGCGGCTGATATGGTGTTCTGGGTTAACGTCAATACCCGGGTCGATTATGCAAACAAGGCCGCAGTAACCGGTCTGGGATATACGAACGAGAGTATGTCCAGCCTCACATTAAACGAGATAGTTCCCGGCCCGGTCACGGATACCTGGGGCGACATCTGGGAGAATCTCAAACGCGAGGGTACCATAACCCGCGAAACGGTTATGATCGGGAAGGATGGTACCCGGGTACCGGTCGAGATGGTCATCAGGTACCTGGAATACCACAAGAATGAGTTTGCCTGCTGTTTCTGCCGGGACATTTCAGAAAGAACCCGGATGGAACACACGCTCCACCTGGCCAACAAGAAACTCAATGTGCTACAAGCCTCACCCGCCATGATATCCAGAATAAGATTACTGTCATGCTGGGATACCTGGGCCGGGCACAGAAACGAGAGAAAGATCCGGTTATAATTGATTACCTCGAACGACAGGAGCAGGCAGCAAAAGCCATACGGGACGAGATTACCATTACCCGGGATTTCAAGGATCTGGGCTCCGATCCTCCTGAGTGGCTGAACATCAGGGAAGTTGTTGCAGCAGCAGCAACACGCTTCAGCGAAGGCCCGACCAGGTTTACTGTTGATCTTGCGGATCTGTACGTATATGCAGATCGCCAGATGGAACGGGCGTTTTTCCGGTTATTTGAAAATGCGGTGCACGCCAAATGTCCACCCCCATCCATCCGTGTATTTTCACGGGCAGAACCGGAAAAATTTGTGATCGCCGTGGAATATGAAGGCCCCGGTATCAGGCCGGAGAACAAGGACCGGATCCTTGAACCCGGGGGGGAAGACCCTGGACAGCGGGGTCTTTTTATAATACGGGAAATCCTCTCGCTGACCAGTATTTCCCTTAAAGAGACCGGGGAATACGGAAAAGAGACCCGGTTTGAAATTAGCATACCCCCGGTCTCATACCGCCAGACCCTCCACAAAGAATCCTGAACGGGTTTTTTCACGTTCACCGTTCTCAATACACGACCCCGACCAAATATTCTGGTATATCACCATTTTAAATATCAAAACCGGCAATGTCTGAACAACAGGTTCAATGACGAAAATTCTCATTGTAGATGATGATCCGGACATCCTTGAACTTCTCCGTCTTGAATTCGAAGATGATCCGGTTTGCAGTGCAGATATCACAACGGATGTCGCAAAAGCGCTGGTATTGGCACGGAAGCGTGTATATGATGTTCTTATAACTGACTGGCGCATGCCGGTAATGACCGGTACGGAATTTGTCAGTGCATTGCGCCGCCAGGGATGCACATCCTGTATCATCATCTACAGCGGGAAGGAACTCGATCAGGAAATCCAGAGCGCACTGGATGCCGGTGCCAACTATTACATCAGCCGGAGGGGGGATCCCGCAAGCGAGTTTGGTGAACTTAAAGAGATCCTCAAAAAAAGATCCTCACCGTTGAAGAATACTACAAAATAATAACGGTCTGCACAAGCCTTTCACCTCCCCCTCAAAAAAATACGGCACCACCCGGGGTTTTTTGCTGGGCCGGATTAATTTACAAGGAGCTTTGTTGAGGTACTGATGATATCGTGGGATTCCACCATGAAGATCTCTCACGTTTGGGTCTTACCGAATCCATCGGCAAATAACCGGTCAAAGAAGAAGTGCACCTAAAAAGCATATCACTACCAACAACGAAAATGGATCCGGAGAGTGCATACGTTTGGCCGGCCCGTACCTGAAAAGCGGTGAATCCATTATCCTGACAACGGATCGGGTGCTGCTCGATGATATCGAGTACGATGTTATCCTCACCAGCCAGCGTCTTGCCCTTGTCGACAGCGGCCATACCGGCGACCAGCCTCAGGTGATCCCGTTTGCCACCATCCTTTCCGTAAAGGGAGGAACTACACCGGCGCGCGAGCCGTTTATCACCCTGGCAATTATCGACCCTATCGGTCTTGAGGATTCAAGATCCATTGATCTTATTTTTTCCCAGCAGCCCTATGAGGACCGGGCCGGGGAGTGCGATAACTGGGTAAAAAAACTCATTGAGCATATTGTGTCTGTCCGACAGGAACCTGTGCCGGCCTCCGGAAAACAACAGGTCCCGGCAAAACCCCGGGGCATGAACTCCACGGTTCGCCGGTTCGTAGCCCCCGAGATGCCACTGCCCCACTCGCAGGTAGCACACGAAATTCCCCGGCCATCCGAAAAACTGCTATCAGATATTCAGGATACGGTATGGGAAACGCCGGAGAATCCGGGTGTCGAGTCAGAGTCGGATAATCTTGCCGACTCTGAAGAGGGTATTTGTCCCGCACCGGATTGTGAAACCGAACTGCCGTCACCGGATCCTGTTTTCGAAGGGAATAGCATTGAATTATCCCCGAAACCTGCCGAACTGGCTGATGCAGATGCTCCCCGAGAGAACACTGAGGTTCCCGGCCCGGCGCTTACCTTGGAGGTGAATTCCCCAACACCGGTTCAGGAAATGGAACCGGTTAAAACTATCGGAAGGCCGGATCCGGTAAGCGTTCCGGCAACACCCTTTGATGAGCTGGTGCCACGGGGGGCAAAGGAGGGGCAGGAATTTTCAGTTCCGGCCACGCCGGATAGATGCCCGGAAAAAGAAGAGTTTCAGGTTCCTGAAGAAGAACCGGTACTTCCCGGGGATGAGAAAACTGAAACACCCGTTCCGGAAAAAAGAGTTGTAGACCTGGCAGAGGAGCCGGATACATTGTCGGGGGGCAAAGAAAGTGGCGAACCGTTTTTGCCCGAAGAAATGCCCGAACCCGCTGGGGGGATTGTACCGGATCATGCGAAATATGACGACCTCTCCCGGTCCGAGTCCAGAGAACAGACAGGATTACCCGATACAGTTGTTTTCCCGGTGCTTTCGGGTACCGACCCTTTAATTGCTCCAGATACGCCACAGGAAAAATCCCTGCCGTCAGTACAGGTTCCAGCCCTTCAGCCACCGGCACCACAACCAGGAAAAATTCCGGTTCGGGCGATGGCGGCGCTCATCCTTGTAATTCTGGCAGTTATTGGCGGGGCGGCCATAATTTTCCTGCATCCTGCAGGAAATGGCGACGAGCCGGATCACCCGGCCATTACACTGACCCCAACACCCCAG
>JBAZHU010000022.1:0-13285 GCA_041652215.1 Methanoregula sp.
GCCCGTCATCGGTCTCAATCTCCCGGATGAGCGAGGGCTGGGCCGGCTCGGCTGCCGGCAGGACCGGCTCCGGAGAGGCCGAAATCTCATGGGGGGGGATATAGGCAGCCGGTTCTTCGGGCACGACCGGGTCTGCGGTGATCAGCGGCGGTGCTATGGATTTTGCCGGCTGCTGGATATCACGGGATGCCGGCGCGACCTGCACGGTGACACGAATGCCTTCCGCCCGCTGGATCAGAAAATCGACAAAGTCCTCGACCTCCCGGCGCTCGCCCGGGGAGAGGCGATCCAGTTTGCTTTCCAGCGATTCCATGGTGGTGAACGGTATATTAACTATCCATTATCTTTTGTTGTTTGTATTTAAGAGAAATGCGCCGGGCATTCTCCCGGAATGCAGGGGCTTAAGCCCACCGGTGCTGGTACCCGCGTTTCTCCATCGGATTACCATCTGCAAGCACGGCCTTTTCAGGGATCGCTTTTCCTATCACGGTGCAGGGAACGCCGGCCACCGGGTACCGGTCCGGGGCGAGCGTGAAGATCAGCTCGTAGTCCCCGCCGCCGTAGAGCGCGAGTTCCCGTGCCTGCGGTTCCGGGACCCCCATGGGCCGGGGCACAAGGCTCGAATCTATCGAGAACCCGCACGCGTTCACGCTCGTGAGATCGTACAGCGAGAGCGCAATCCCGTCGCTGTCGTCCATCATCGCGGTGACGCCCCCGCGTGCGAGCGCCTGGCCTTCTGCCACCCGGGGCTGTGGCTCGAAGAGTTCTTTTTCGAACTGCTTATACCCGTCGAGCCAGGCCTGCGCCTGACCCGGGGTACCGGTAATGCAGACAAGGTCGCCGGGCCGGGCACCCTCCCGTCGGGCAAGGTGCCCGGGGTCCGCGAGGCCAAGGCCGGTCGTAACAACCGTGAGTTCATTGTGGTGATCGATGTCGCCGCCGATGATCGCAGCACCGAACTTTTTACAACAGTCCTGCGCACCCTGCATGACGCCCGCGAGGTGCTCCCACCGGTCAAGGCCTACTGCGATGAGCACGTACTTCGGCGCCGCCCCCATGCTCGCAATGTCGCTGATGGTAACGGCAGCACTCATCCAGCCGCACTGCCAGTCCGTCATGCCGTCCACAAAATCGGTCGTCTTGTGGAGCATGTCGGTCGTCGCCACCATCACCTGATCCCCGCAGGGGAACACTGCACAGTCGTCGCGGCAGTTCTCTTCGCCAACGATTCCCATCACGGTTTTTAGGAGTTCCCGGTCGTCCATATTTCAGCCCCCTTTACGCACTTCCTTTCCCCGTTCGCTCTTGTACTCCTTGAACATGTGCTCGATCCGGCTGGATTTTTTCTCGCGTAAAAACTCCGCTTGTTCTTCCTGCCAGCGGGCGAGGGCGGGATCGAACCGGTCTTTTGCGGCAAGTCCCACCCTGCCCCGCACCTGCACGCCGGCATCCGCATCGGTGATCAGGGGAATGCCGGCCTCCCGGAAAGCGGGAAGGATCTGCGGATCGCTCCCCCAGGAGGCGGCAGGAACGATCAGGGCCCGGACAGGGAGATCGGCCAGATCTTTTACCACGCTCCTTCCCCATCCACCGGTACGCTGCACAAAGAGGATATCATCTTTGCGGATACCGGTATCGTCCATGAGCCGGCGCATCCCCTCCCGGGTGAGTGCGTCCATCACTTTTACCGGCAGCGCCTCGCCGTCCAGGGAGAGCTCGGTAAATGTCCGTATCCGGTCCACCCGTTTTGCAAGGGTCCGGCTGTGGCGCTCTTCTTTCCTGAGCCGTTTTTTAAGGCTCTGGATGATCGCGTCCTGCTTTGTCACCTCGGCATCTTTCGCAAGCTGCACGTCCCGGGTATCGTGCATGGCGCGGAGCCGTCCCTGGAGCCGGTGGATCTCGTATTCCCTGGCCTTGACCTCCTCCTGGAGTTCGGCGACATACGTGCGCAGGCGTTTGACCATGCCATCCAGCACCCGCACCCGCTCGTCGTGCCGGGCCGCGACCGGCGCAACGGAAATCTCCGGTGCCGGGGCGGCCGGTGCCACGGCATGCAGGTCGATAAGCACCTGGTCGAGTGCCTGGCCCCGGATCACCCCCGCCCGGACCTCATCGAGGTCGTGGCCCGGGGGCACGCGTTTGATGAGGTTCCGGAACTTGTTCTGGTACTGGTGACAGGCATCGAGCGCTGCCGAGAGCGCGTCCCGCTCGTGGACGTTTGCATACGGGAAACCGGCAGTGAGCGCAAGCTTGGCCTCGACGCTCGTATCCTGCCGGGGAGTATAAGAGACGGCCGAGAACGACCGGCGGATCTTCTCGACCGTATACGGCATCTCCTGCACATCGGAGGCAACGACAAGCGGTTTACCCACCCGGTACAGCGCCTCGATCACGCCGGACATGTTCATCTGCCGGGAACTTTCGAGGTGCATGAGGTTCCCGTCGAGATCGAGCGCCGCGACCGCGGTCGTGGTGCCCGGATCGATCCCCACGATCAGGTACCGGGGCTTGCCCGAGAGAGGCCGGAACCGGATCCGTTCGAGACGCTTGCCGCTGATCCTGACCTGCACGTCGGCTCCCCGGTACGTCGAAACCGGCACCTGGCCCCGTACGGCAAAGACCCGGAAGGCGACCCGGCTGCACCCCCCAAAAGCCTTGGTCTCTTTCTTCTCGTACCGAAGCCCGGCCGCCGCGAGCTGCTGCTCGATCTCCCGGCCCTTGAGCTGGACGGCGCCGTGGATCTTCCGCACGTACCGGTTCTGGCTCCACCCGCCCCGGCCCGGCGACCGGTGCCGGCTTACCACGACCTCGCTCTCGTTCTCGAACGCGATAACCTCTGCGCCGGCGCCAAGCGATGCCACCCGGGCCGTGGTGCGGGCCTCGGCAAACGGGTCGAACCGGTCGAAACTGATATTGAACCGGGCAGCAACTTTCCCGAGCGTCTCTTTTTTCTCGCCGCCGGTCACCTGCACGAGTTTTGTCTGCGGGGGAAGACCCTGCAAAAAGAAGAAGAGCTCGTGCTGATCGGTCGCGATCTCCTGGAGGCTGTCGACCGCAAGGATATCGGGCCGTTCTTCAGAGAGTAACCGGAAGAGCCGGAACATCGAGACCGTCCCCTCGCTTACGATCTCCCGTCCGTCCATCCGCACCAGCGCGTATATCGGCCTTTTGGATCGCGACCGCACCGAGCCTTTTACAATGTCGATCCCAAAAACACTCAGCCGGTCACGCATCGCAGTGCTTCCCCGGGGTCATACTCAAGTTTGTATTTCCGCACAAAGAAGGCCAGGATATTGCTGATATCACGTTCGAGAATTGCACCGGCATTGGGATGGGTGGTCTCCATCCACTGCGGCCAGTCGATGATGACGCATTTCCCGTTTTCGATAAGAATATTGTATTCCGAGAGATCCGCGTGGATCACGCCGGCTTTGTACGCTTCATGCAGGTTTGCAAGAATCGAATCAAGCATGGCCCGGGGGTCCGGCAGCCTGTACCGGGAGAGGTTCGGGCCATCGATAAGCGCCATTACGACTGCGTTCCGGTTCTGGCCGATGGGGAGCGGGACGGAAACTTTCGGGTGGAGGAGCGTGAGCGCAGCATACTCACGTTCAGCAGAGAGTCGGGAAGCAAGCAGCCACGGGCAATGGCTGCTCTCCGGCATGTACTCCCGGTTGACCCGGGCGGTGTTGAACGACCGCAGGCCGATCCGGTGGAACTTGATCGCGACGGGCCCAAGGCCGAGCGCGTCGAACACCACCGACTCCTTACCCTCCCCGATTTTTGTTCCCAGCGCCGAGATGACACCTTTTTTGGTGAGCGTAGCAAGCGCGAGCGTATCGTACCCGCCAAAGACGAGCGCATAACCGTCGTACGGCACCGCGTTGAACCGCACCATCCCCCACCGGATAAGCCGCGACAGCCGGTAATTGACCTCGGACTCGGAGAGTCCTGTTGCCTGCTGGAGACTTTCGAGCGGCACCCACTCGTACCGCTTCATCTGGCGTTCCAGCGCTGCGAGGATCGCCTTCTCGTACTTGTGCAGGCTGCGGATCCGCTCCGGTGAAACGACCATGGTTGTTATGAGTGGTTATGCCCCGGACTATAAAATCATGGTCTCCGTACAGGTGCCCGCCGAACGGCAGCACAACCTTAAACATCTTGTCTTGTCCAGTACGAAATGGATCTGAACCCAGTATGCAGTGTGCAGCATGCCGGCGGGAGGCAATTGTCTTCCAGCCCTACTCGGGAAAATATCTCTGCCCCATCCATTTCAGGAAAGACTTTGAAGCAAAGGCAAAGCGTGCCATCCGCTCGCACGGCTGGCTGCGGCCGGGCGACCACACCGGGGTCGTGCTCACGGGCGATGCGGCAGCTGTGGCGCTGCTTGGTTTTCTTTGGGATCTAACGAGGGAGCGCCGGGACGTGCAGCTCTCTGCCATCGCGATTGATGACGGGGACGCAGGGGATGCCGGACCGGACGCAGACCGGGTGGCCGCAGAACGGTGCGGCGTTGAGGTTTTTGCCGGTTCGTTTGCGGAGCGGTACGGCACTACCCGGGAGAGGATCGCCCGCGAAGAAGGAGATGCTGCCGCAGGCCGGATCTGCCGGGTACTTGCCGACGATCTCGCAGCGGAGATTGCCGCTGCAAACGGCATAACCGGCTGCGCCGTTGCAACCACGGTCGACGACCGGGGGCTCCGGTTCTTCTCTGACCTGCTTAATGGAACTGTTGAAAAGACCCTGCTCTCTCAGGGAACCCTCGGTGCCGCCCGGATCCCGGTTATCCGGCCGTTCATGGACATCCCCTCAACAGAAGTACTCCGGTACGCGGAACTGCACGGTGTTGCTCATACGGCCCCGGTCTCCCCGTCCGGCAGCGATGCCCGGGCCGCGCTGGAAGGATACGACCACCAGCACCCGGCGACAAAGTTTGCGCTCGCAAATCTGGCCGGCACCCTTGCAGAGATCGCCAAAAAGAGCCGGACCGCAAAAGAGACCTGCCCGGCCTGCGGCGGACCGCTTGAAAGCGGGACCTGTGTTACCTGCGCAGTCCGAAGGAAATATTCACGGGAGGCACCATGGTAAACGACAAGAAAAGCGTCATCTGGCGGATCATCCGCACATCGTCTGAAATGCGTATCCTGATCTACTTTGTCCTCTTCTCGCTCATGATCGTTGTCCTCACGGTCCTCTTCCACAACCTGTATCCCCGGTACGAGAAGATCCCGGTCGACTGGTCGGAATCGTTTTTGTTTGTTATCCAGACCTTCACGACAACCGGCAGCCTGCTTCCTATAACTACGGACGAGATGACCCTGTTCTCCTCGGTCACCATGATCACCGGGGTTGTCATGCTTTTCATGGTCATCCCCCTCCTCCTCACCCCGTACATTGTCGGGGTCCTCCGGTCGTCACCCCCAAAAAAGACCTCCCGCGCACTCTCCCGCCATGTCGTGATCATCGGGGACGGAGAACTGACAGGGGCCCTGCTCGAAAGCCTTGCCCTCTGCGAGAAAGATATCCTGATCGTTATTAAAGACGAGAATGTCGCAGGCGAACTGGTAAAAAAATACCGGCGCCGTGCATTTGTCATCTGGGGGGAATACGACGACCCGCATACCTGGGAACAGGCAGGGATCAAAAATGCAGACTTTGTGATCCTCTGCGAGAATGAGCGGACGACCGCAAGCATCATCCTTGGGATCCGGGGACTGACTGCCGCCCGGATCATCGCCATTGTCGACAAACTCTCCTTTGACCAGTACCTGCGCTATGCAGGGGCAGAGTACGTGGTCTCGCCCAAACATGTCACCGGCAGGATCCTCGCCCGGCACGCGGTACTGGACCCGGGCGGCGACGAAACCGAGCCCGCTATCCCGGGGCTCGACCGGCTCCATATAGGCGATGCGGATTTCGGGGGAAAGAAACTCAGGCTAATCCATATCCCGGTCATGCCCAAAAGCAAAGCCGTGGGACAATCACTCGGGGATCTCGACCTGTACCGCAGGTACGGTATCATCGTTCCGTTCATGTGGAAGGGAGGTCGGGAGGTCTCCAAAAATGACACCGTAGAGAGGGCTGGCGGGAACCGGCAGCCAGCATCACCCCAGTTTATTTCAGGCCCAAAACAGACAGAAGTCGTTGATCCCACGACCTCGCTTTTTTTATTCGGGACCGCCGATGCACTGCGCCAGGCGGTCAGCGAGGAATTTGACGTGGCCCGGGAGCTGATTGGCCATGCGGTCATTGCGGGCTTTGGCGATGTGGGCTCGGCCGCTTGCAACGAGATGATCGCATCCGGTATCTCCTGCGTGGTGGTCGATTCAAAAAAGCACGATGTCGATGAAGTTGTCGGGAATGCCGAGGATGAGGAGGTCCTGCGCGAGGCGCGGATCGGCGAGGCACGGTTTTGTATTGTGGCAGTAAACGACGATCACGTGAATATCTTTACCACGCTCATGGCCCGTAACCTCAATCCCGGCATCCGTATTCTTGCCCGGGCAAACGAGCCGTCATCAGTAGAGAAACTATACCGGGCAGGGGCGGACTACGTGGCCCTTCTCCCCCGGATCGGCGGCCAGACCGTAGGGAGGATCGTGCTTGCCGATACGGTCACGGTGTTAGTCGATCTCCCGGACGGCGAGATCGTGGTACTGCGGCAGGTACGCCCGCAAAAAACGCTCTCCGTAGGGCATATCGCAGCGACGGGTGTACAGGTATTAGGTATCGAGCGGCCGGATGCCACGGTGGTTCTGCCAAAAGCAGACGAGATCGTGCATGCCGGCGATACCGTGGTCGCAGCCGGCAGCACCGAACAGTTAAAAAAATTCATCCACCAATGCTAACAGGGAAACATCATGGCACAGGAACTCGGGTGCAGGATGGGACAGGTCGAGCAGATGATCCGGTACGCCTACTGGAACAGCGGCTGTTCGGGCATTATCGTCGGGGTCTCGGGCGGCGTAGACTCGGCGCTTGCGGCGGCATTCTGCTGTCGGGCGGTCGGCCCGGATAAGGTGCTCGGGCTCTTTCTGCCGACATCGGTCAGCAACCCGCAGGATCTCGCGGATGCGCAGGCACTCTGTGCCGGCCTTGGAATGGAGCACCGGGTGGTGCCAATCGACCCCATGCTCGCCGCATTCAAGACCCTCCCGGGCTTTGTCGGGACCCCGTACCTGCTCGGGAACCTCATGGCCCGGATCCGGATGACGATCCTGTATTACCACGCGAACCGCGACCACCGGCTTGTCTGCGGGACGTCCAACCGGAGCGAGTACCTGCTGGGCTATTGCACCAAATACGGGGACAACGCAGCCGATATCCAGCCGATCGTCCACCTGTACAAAACCGATGTGTACGAGATGGCAAGAGAGATGAATATCCCTGAACAGATCCTCACAAAAACGCCATCGGCCGGGCTCTGGGAGGGCCAAAGCGACGAGGGCGAGATCGGGCTTTCCTATGCCGAGATCGATGCGGCACTCAAACATCTTGAGGCACAGGACGGGATAGCAGCCACCCCAACCGAGGAAAAAGTGCTGGCACGGGCGCAGAAAAATGCCCACAAGCGCCTTTGTGCCCCTAGTCTTTTAACAGTCCCGTAAAAACAGCCGGGTATTTTTCCGGTTCGTTTAAGAATGCAAGGGTGTCCCGGTCGCCGATCAAATCATAGATCGATCCTGTGCAGGCATGGCCGGCCGTTCCCTGTCCCTTAACTGCTGCAACTTTCCTTACCGGGGGCATGTCCGGGTAGTGCGGGTTTTTTATGATCCGTCCGTCACTCATGACGTAGTAGGCCGCCCCGTGGAAGGTCTCGTACTCCCCGTACTCGCTCTCAAACGCGGTGGAGACCAGGTTTGCCATCACAAGCGCCGCGTCCGGTGAGGGATTGATGGAGATATGACCGTAGCCCGGCGGGATGATCACACGGGCCCCGGTGCCCGCGATGACGAGGATGACATCGTCAAGCCGGCGGGACTGGAGGAGGAACTGTGCAGTCCCTTCCACGACCTCGTACAGCTCCGGGTAACCGGCGCCGGCCGGGTTGTCGGGGTGGTAATGCCCCTTGGTCTTGACATGCTCGCCGCAGAGATCGTTTGGCGGGATAACGGTAATGTCATAGCGGAGCAGGTTTCGGGAGAGCCAGCGACGGTCCGCATCGGACCGTGCCAGATCGCGGTACATGTAATAGAGCGGATCGGTCGCCATGCACATGGGGTCGGCAAGGACTGAACGCATCTCCCGGATCGTCCGGATCCCGGGCGCCGGCAGCGCCCCGTTCCACGGAACTTTCACTTTTTCTTCCTCATAACGAACACGTAGTAACCGACAGCGGCAAGGATCACCGCGATAACAGCGACGATCCCGATCAATTGTACCAGGGCGGAGGTTGCCGGTCGGGGCGCTACCTGGATATCGGCCTTGAACGTATCGGAGATCTGGCTGTTATCCAGAGCATCGCGGTACCTGACTTCAGTATCGAGCGCATAGGAAGCCGGCTCCGCCCCGCTTGCAGCAGTGATCGAATACTGTGCGGTCGCTTTTCCCCCCGGGGGGATATCGCCGAGATACGCGGTACTGTCAGAACTCGAGAGCGGCTCAACCACCGAGAGCCGTGCCTGTGCGTGGTTTGCCGTGATAGTCCCAAGGTTCTGGTATTCGACGGTGATCACACGGGTCTCTCCCTGCGTGACACCTGCCGGGGGCGAGGTAACGTTAAACCGGAGTTTATCTGCCACAGGGACCCCAATCGTATCGGTCGTCGAGGTCACCGTATCGCCCTCAGCGTTTGTGTAGGTTACCGCCACATCGATCGGGTAGGTCTGTGCCTGCGCATCGGCTGAAATAGCAACCTTGTACAGGCAGGTGACGATCCCGTTTCTGGGGAACTCCCCGATATAGACATTATTGTCGGTCGGGATCACGGCGCTCGTGCCGCTCCGCAGGAGTTTTACGGTTGCCTGTTTCCCGTCTTCGTAACCGATATTCCTGATCGTCAGGTTGACGTAGCCTTCCGTTCCCACGACAAGGTTCGAGGTCACGGCATCGAGTACATCGATCCTGACTTCAGGTTTTATCCTGATCGTGAGCGGGATCGTCTGCGTCACGGGAGTGTAATGGTACTGGATCGTGTCGCTCGTTGCCTGGTCCGCAAGGTAATTTGAGAGATACTTGTACTTGACGGTCAGGGGAAGCGTGTATTCCCCGAGCGTGGCATCGGATGTTATTTTTGCCGTGAAGGTCGCGGTGGTCTTTTGCGGGCTTTTGATATCGCCCAGGCTCTGCGGGTCGGTCTTGATGACGATAGGAGCGGTTCCTGAATCAAGCCCCACGGTGACGAGTTTTGCAGTGGTGGCAAGATCGTCGTCGGCCAGGGTTCCCTGGCTGGTGAACTTTGCCGTGTTTGTACCGCTGTTCTGGATGATCACCGTGATCGTGGCGTCCTGCCCCGGTGAAAACTCGTTTACTCCGGAGATATACGCTGTTATTTCGGGGCTTCCCCCCACATATTTGTCCACACCCAGCGCGGGCATGCAGCAGAATACTGCTGCTATGAGCAGGAGAACGAGCGCATTATGGTATTTCATCGGGAATCACGTGCCGTTGTTGGTGGTACACATTTATATCGGATCCTATAAAGCGATGTAAGCCGGTCCATAAGCAACGAGTAAAATCCGATAAAACTACGGGGAGGAACGGTTTAATAATCACGGATCTCGATAAGATCCCGGACATCCATGAGACCTTTCATGGCCTGCGTCTGGACCCAGTGGCCTCCCTCGCGGATCGCGGCCATGGGATTTGTGCCGCCCACCGCAACAATAGAGATGTACTGCGGACTTCCCGGCACGCCCAGAAGCGGTACGTTGGGTACGCCAACTTCGAGAATACCGGTAATACTGCTGTCAGCGAGTTCGTCGAGTACGCTTCCTACAAGCGGCTCTGCCTCCATGTGGAACTCCCGGATGTTCGCAAGGATGTTCCCGCTGCCTTTCCGCATGACATTGTTGACCGAGGTAATCTTCTGGGAGATAAGCACCTGTAACGGGTCGATGGTCGTATACTCGTAGAGAATGATGTGGGTGAAACGGATCGGGGCACGGTTCTCGATCTCGACTACTCCCCCGCCAATAGGGGTGATCGGGACGCCCCGACGGATCAAGAGACCGTCGAACGTGATGCTACAGACCGTACAGATGGCCGTGCACCCATCGGGTACAACGTAATCTGCGATCCGTTCTCCCGAGGAATAAAATTTCACCAGCCCGCTCACAGAAACCCCGGTCTTGTAGGCATCTTTTAAGATCGAGATGACGTACTCAAGATCCTCGTTTTTTACAAGCGAGAGATTGAAGACGACGTTTCCCGTTCCCGTGGTGGGATCGTAGGTTACCTGCATCGCGTAATCATCGATACTGTGATCGACAAACTTGAGGGGCCGGGTCATTGTAGTGATTTTGAGTGATTACAATAGAAAAATTGTTCTATAATCCCATGGTAATCCTTATATGATGGAACACGATATGCGGGAAAAAGCCAGGAATGCAATGAGGCTCATTCTTGAAGCTGCGCGGTTTGAGGTCGAAGAGGTGGATGAGCCCCTGGATCTCTCTGCGGTCCGGGACGGGGAGTGCCTCCTTGTACTCTGTTCAGACGAGGCAGATCAGATAGGACAGTTTGATAAGACCAACTACAGCCTGATGGTTGACGACCAGGAGATGACCTGCAAGAAGCTCCTCTTCACGCTCGACAAGGATATCTCGACAGAGAACTGCACCCAGTGGGGTATCGACGAGTTTGTCCAGTACGCAGGAGAGGCTGTGCTCGCCGATATCGTCGCGCGGGAACTCACTCTCGACCTCACACCGGGGAAGGGGAAGGTAAAGAAGGCGGCCGCTGCCGGGCCGGCTGCCGGACCTGCCGCTGCCGAAGAGGCAGAGGAGTCCGGCATTTCGATTCTGCATTTCCCGGTCAAACTTTCCGAGCAGGCAGCCATCCGCACCGCAGGAATCCAGGGAGCGGCAAAACTCCGGTTCATCCCCTACTACCTGATCCACTACACGAGCTCGGGAGAGCAGGTGTACAAGGACCGGCGCATTCCCTTCGATGCTGACGGATGGGGCGCGATCAATGCCATCAACGGCATCAAACTCGACCTTGACGGGACGAAAGTCGAGGACTCCGAGATCCCGGCAAATGCGGAAGTCTCCGACGCGCATATCACAAAAGAAGAGGCCAGCGAACGGATGGTAACCGAGCTTGTCGAACGGCTAACGCAGAAGGTCAGGATCAAGCAGGAGAAGGGCGACGCGATCTTCTACGAGGAAAAGACCCTCAAGCCGGACCGCAAGAACATCAATGTCGACACAAAACAGGTCTACATCCCGGTCTGGCAGATCCGGGGTAAGAAGATCGTTGAGGTCAACGCATTCACCGGCGAGCTCCTCTCGGAGCCGATGGACGAAGGCGTCGAAGTCTTCTAAAATCCACACCGTATGATCGTTGTTCTTGGCGGGGGTCCTGCCGGGCGGCTTGCCGCACTCCGGCTCGCATCGGCAGGAAAGAAAGTCACGCTTGTCGAACCCGGGGGAAAAATCCGGGGGATCGGCGGGCAGTGTCTCCATTTTGGCTGCATGCCGGTCTGTGCTCTCAACGATGTCGCCCGCATCGTCAGCCAGGCACGCAGGTTTTACGAGCGCGGGATGACCGATACCGTTCCGACGCTCCGGTTTTCAAAAATTATGGATGAGACGCTTGCGGTCCAGCAGAAGATCGCGGGCATCCTCGACCACGAGACGGTAAGTGCCGGGGTGGACGTGGTCTACGGAAAGGCGGGCCGGGTCGATGGCCCCCGGGTATTTATCGGCGATGATTTGGTCGAGGCAGAGGCCACGATTATCGCGACCGGCTCCCGGCCGAACATTCCCCATGTTCCAGGAGTCGCCCTTCCCGGGGTGTACACGCCCCATACCCTCTGGGAGCTTCGCGAGCTGCCGGAAAAACTCACCATCATCGGCGGGAGCGTGATGGCGGCGGAGTTTGCGTATATTTTCAAAGAGTTCGGGAGCCGGGTAACGGTGCTCTCCCGCAGCGGCTTTTTGAAAAACCTCAACAAGCACCTCCGGGCCATTGCCATGAAAGAACTGGCCGGCGTTGACATCCGTGAAGGGACAGAGGTGACCGGTATCACCGGCACCTCCCGGGTTACGGCAGTCCGGTACTCGACCGGGGGGGCGGACACATCCATTGAAGCGGATACCGTGCTGCTTGCAGCCGGTCTCGTGCCGAATGCCGGGATGGTGACGGGTGTTGAGAAGGGACCGGGCGGGGAGATCGTGGTCAACGACCGTATGCAGACGAACGTTCCCGGCGTCTACGCCTGCGGGGATGTAGCCGGGGCACCGTTCCTGACCCCGGTCGCCCGGCACGAGGGGATCGTCGCGGCCGACAACATTCTCGGGCACGAGCGGCACATGGACTATTCCCGGATCCCGCAGGCAATCTACCTCGCCCACGACCTCGCGTTCTGCGGGGCCGGAGGGGAGGGGGATGCATCGCTTGCCCTGCCCGGCCCGGCCGGGCCGGGGACCTACTGGTCGGTGCAGTATGGCGATACCGGGCTTGCAAAGATCTTCGCCGACCCGGCATCGGGAGAGATCACCGGCATGTGCGCCGCCGGGCCGGCGGGCGGGGTCATTGCGGGGTACCTCGCGTTTCTCATGCAGCGACATATCACGGTGCACGATTTTGAGGAGTTCATTGAGGTCCACCCGTCAACGGACGGGGTGAATGGACTTGCAAAGTATGCTTCGGAGATTTTGAAGAAACGGAAATCTTCCTGATCTTTTTTTAGATTTTTTCGGCTCTGTTGAAACCCTTTTCACTCTGAAGTCTGGGCTGATATATACACCATGCAATACCGGTATAGGTTTTGAGGGTTTCAACAGAGCCATTTTTTCCTTTAGTAGCGAGACTCCTTAAAAAATATGCAGCCCCT
Source organism: Methanoregula sp. (assembly GCA_041652215.1). Lineage (GTDB taxonomy): Archaea > Halobacteriota > Methanomicrobia > Methanomicrobiales > Methanospirillaceae > Methanoregula. The sequence goes on from JBAZHU010000022.1 coordinate 13,001, forward strand.
CTTCCCCGGCGTGCCGGCCGGCGCTGGAGGTATTTATTACGCTTGACATCGAAGTTATGAGGTACAGTTTAAAAGAGCGGAGCATTCTCGTGACCGATCCATCAGAAATCCTTGCATTCGACCAGACCCGGCTCGACAAAGTACGTGCGCTGCGGGAGAAAGGCGTCGACCTCTACCCCCCGACGTTCGAGCGGAAGAATACCATAACAGACATCAGGACGAAATTCGCAGAGATCACCCACGAGAAAAGCGTTGAGAGCGTCTCGACCGCAGGACGGCTCTACA
>JBAZHU010000023.1:0-13062 GCA_041652215.1 Methanoregula sp.
AAAGCTTGTCGGCACCTTCGTTCCCGAAAATTTTGATCCGACCTCCGATGTCATCGTCCAGGCATGCCGGCCGGGGAGCACAACAATGATCGCCCTGCGTGAGGCCGGTATCCGCCCCGATATCAGGTACCGGCTCATCTGTGCAGAAAACCTCGCCCGGATCCCCTCATTCTTTCCCTGTTTTGAGGGAAAAACCTGTGAATTGCAGCCTGACGGCAGCTTGTACATGACATACTCCGGCGACGGTATTGTGCCTCACGCTGATTCAGTCCTTCCTGGTGCGATCCTTGAGATCCTGCCTGCCGATCCCGCAGCGCTTGACGGGGATGCCGTGCAGTACTGCCATATCCGGCTGCCCCGGGCCCCTGAGGTCGTTGAACGGGTTGTGGATTGCCTGCGTTACGGCCCTGCCATTTCGGTATAACGTTTTTTCAGGCTGCTCTCTTGGCTTCGTTGTAGAGCGACACAAGAGAGATGCTGATCAGGTTGAGCGTGGTCGCCGCATACCACAGGTACGCTTCCTGTTGTGTCAGCTGCATGATCCAGCCAGACCAGAGCATGAGACAGATGATTAAAAAGGAGAGCAGCGTATCCACCGCGAGAAAAACCATGGGCCGGCGCACGTAGCGTCCTATCTCGGCAAGCGTGCAGTATTCCAGCGGTGTGGGGATATGCAGGAGGTCGCCAGTTGCACGCACGGCGTTCATGGTAAGATCAATGGATGCCCATGCGACCACGAACCACCCGAACCCGGCAAGGAGGGGATTTGACGGTGTTCCGACCCGGATGGCAGCGAGGCCAAAGAGCCCCTTAAAAATGCAGAACGGGATACCTATCGTCAGCGTGAGAAAAAACGGCCGGACAAAGAATTTCTGGATGCGGTCGGCTGGATGGATGGCAGGGCAGGTTTCACTGTACATCGGGGTTGTCGTCTGTTCGGGGGGCATGTGTGCGGTGAGAGGGGATTTACCGGTTTCCGTGTTGTTGATGTTTCGTAACCGGCCTGGTACTCCGGTGAGCATTGGGACGGGGAAGAATAAGAATGATTTTGGTTACTGGTAAAAAGAACCGGTCATGCATGGGCATCCCGGTTCAACGACTGCTGCCTTGACATGGGCATAGCTATATGCATGGTTTTATAATTTCACGGGGATATTAATGGCTATGTCACCAAGACGCGAACCTGAGCCAGCACCTCATGGCCACCAGAAGCACAATCATGATGCCCATGAAACCGTCCCTGCCAGCCCGGACAAGAGCCGTCATGCCGAACTCCACGATCACCACCCGGAAGCAGTTCCTTCTGTGCACCCCCCTCATCACCCGCAGAAAAAGGTGATACTCCCGCCCCGGCGCAATCCCCACTCCGGGCAGGAAAACAAGGCCCTGAACCAGGATCACGGGGTGCACGAGGATCGGCCGCGGCCCGGGAAGATTGCAAAAAAGGAAGACCCCGAGAGATCCAAACGATGAAAGGGCAATCGCAGATTGTACCGGTGCCGCCCCCGTTATTATTCATGACGGGGTGAATCAGGCTGGGGTATTGTATCGGACGATTGTCGGCAAAACGACCGTGCACCAGCAACTCTCATGCCGGATTAAGCAGGTGTCTATAAAAAAAGGAGACCCCTTACCGGTGCCGTGCTGCACAGAGCGCCGTCCCGACGGCTATTATGACGAGGAGCGGTTCTACGGGTATCGTGGGAGTCGTAGTGGCTGCGGTGACCGGTACTGTCACGGCGGTTGCTTCTGGCAGGGTGAGAGCAGGGCTTTGTGTCGGTGTTTCTATAATGGTGATCGTCGTCACCGGTTTTGTCGGCCGTGTGGCAACAGCCTCGATTGATATCGAACCTTTGTTTACCAACGTATCCCCGCGCTGCACGAGAAGTGTATCGTTGTTGACCGATGTGGGGTTCTCGACCCGGACTGAATACGAGCGCGATGCGGTGTTCATGGACGTCCCGAACGCTACGACCGCCTCTCCTGATGAATCGGTCGTAACCAGCGCATAATAACTGGTGTTGGGCAGGAGTGACGATGTGGGTGCAACGTCATCGAGGATTGTCCGCCCGTTACCATTATAGTACTGATACGAGCCGATTGTGTAGGGGCCGCCCTCCGGATCCTGTTGCACATTCCACTGGTTGGCAACAACCACCGGTGGCTGGTCTCCTGCCTCTCCTGACAGCGACCAGGTGCGGGTCAGCCAGGCGTAATATGCCGTATTGGGTCTTCCGATGATATCGATGGTGAACTGGTGACCCCGAACCAGCGAACCCCCGAGGTCTGAAGTCGTATAGATCGCCAGCACGGGCGCCGCAAGAAGGCACATGCAGAAGGCTGACAGGATAAGGACAGGAACCGCAGTTTTTATCGACATATCGCTACCCCAGGATATTTTTTTTAGGTGAGATGACGTTCTACCCCGTGCGGGATAAATATATGCGTTGTTATTTTTTATACGGGCTTCTGTCGTTCAAACGATCGATCGCAGGGGTTGTTATGAATCGAAAAGAAATCCCCAAAGACGATCTTTAAACGTCCCCTGCACCCATCCGGGATCATATGCACGCAATTGAGGTCTCGCATCTGACCAAGAGGTTCGGAGCCCTGACCGCGTTAAACGATGTGAACTTCTCTGTCGATGAAGGTGAAACGTTTGGTTTTCTGGGCCCCAACGGTGCGGGAAAGACCACCACGATCAGGATCCTGACGGGCATTTCCTATCCCACTTCGGGAACTGCGGCTATCTTCGGCCACGATATCGGGCGCGACACGATTGCGGCCCGGCAGTCCATGGGGATCGTGTCCGAGACCTCAAACGTCTATGACGACCTTACGGCATGGCAGAATATGATTTTTTCGGCTGAACTCTACCATGTGGGCCGGACTGTGCGGGAGAAAAAAACGGCAGAACTGCTGACGACCTTTGATCTGTACGAGCGGCGTGATGACAAGGCGCACGGTTTTTCCAAGGGTATGAAGCGGCGGCTGACGATAGCTATGGGCCTTGTCAACAGCCCCCGCCTTCTTTTCCTTGACGAACCGACCTCGGGGCTTGATGTCCAGAGTAATCTCATTATCCGCGACGTGATAACAGGGCTTGTCAGAGAAGGGGTCACTGTGTTTCTGACGACCCACAATATCGAGGAGGCAAACCTGATGTGTGACCGGGTGGCAATCGTCAACCGGGGCCATGTTGCCGCAATCGACGCACCGGAACGGCTCAAGAAAACGATCCAGAGCGTGCAGTCGATCGTCGTCTCCTTCGACCGTGCGGCTGCCGGACAACTGGAAGACGTTCGCAGTCTTCCGATGGTCAATGATGCCATAAAGGAAGGAGACAAATTCCGGCTGTATACGGAAGATCCTGCAACGGTTATCGAATCGGTGATGGAGTACGCCCGCACAAGGAATCTCCGGGTGATCAGCATCTCTACCTTGGGACCCAGCTTGGAGGACGTGTTTATCCGTTTGACCGGGCTGCAGAGAACAGGGGGGGTGATCCATGCCATTGACTGATGGGGAGGGAAGATCCGGCGCATGGTTTGTGCGGATCAATCACGAACTCTCCGCAGCCTGGGCGATCTCGCGCAAGGATATGCTCACCTACTACTTCAAGCCAAATATCATCGTATCCGGGATTCTTTTCCCGCTCTTTATGTTCCTTGCATTTGCGATTGGGAAAAATGCTGCGCCGGGTACCCTGATCCCGGGTCTTATTGCAATCACGCTGCTCTTCTCGGCCTCCTCGATCGAACCGGTCTCGATCCCCATCGAACGCAGGGTAAAGACTTTCGACCGGCTTCTGGCTGCGCCGATTTCTCTGCACTCTCTCGTGTTCGGTGAGAGCATGAGTGGATTTTTGTACAGTCTGGGGATCGCGTGCCTGCCCCTTCTTATCGGCATTCTCTTCTTCCAGACCGTGGCAATCCATATCCTCGTCCTCATTCTCGCGCTCCTGCTGACGGCGTTCTGTTTTGCGACGCTCGGGACGCTGTTTGCTGCGTACCCGACTGAAAACGTGGGCGAGGTAATGTCGATGCTCAACCTTGTTCGGCTCCCACTCATCTTCATCTCCGGGGTGTTTATTCCACTTTCTACGATGCCTGTAATCGGTCAGGAGATTGCGCTTGCATCCCCGCTTACCTACGGAAACGATCTGATAGACTATGCCTATACCGGCACGACTCACTTTTCACCACTCGCGGATATTGTCGCGCTGGTTATATTCATCCTGATCTTCCAGTTCGCGGCAAACCGGCTGTATAAGAAATTCAATGAATAGACAGGATCATCAGGACATTTGCAGGAAGAGGAAAAAATCAGGACTGCACATTCCGTTATTTTTTTATCCGGTTTTCTGAACTGCCGAATCACTGAAAAAACGTGAGGTTTTTTTCCAGAGCATCGGGATGAGCATTCGTTTATACGTACGGCAGGTGCTGCGCAATGGTCTGGAGGATAGCGATTACCAGATTCAGGAACCAGGTCCAGTCAAACATTTCCTCACCTCCTTTGTGGTATGGTCGAGATTGTTCCATACTATTATATACGCTTGCTGTTTTTATCCGGGCCAAATGTGCTGGATTTCAGGCAATTTATAATTATAGATTAAAAGAAATCGGCATTGCCTCGTTTACTGAAAAAGTGCGGTTGAGGTTGCTTGCAGCATTTGCAGGGTGCCCTCGTCAGTGGTACACGAGAAACACTATTTTTCTCCCGGCCAGATATGCCTGATCGTTGTAACCTGTTAAAAAAAGATCTAACCGGGTCTGCAATCACATCTTCGACTGGTCGAAGGTGATGTTTGCTCCCGAAGGGACATTCCTCTTCTTTCCTTTTGCGTCGGGGAAGAACTCCTTGGATTTTTCCTTATGGGTTTTCCTGTCGGGATCCTCTCTCTTTGCGGCTTCTTCGTCCGCATGGATACCAAGGAAACAGTCCACCGGGTTTTTCCCACCCTGGCAGAGATTAGTCTTCTTGTCCTCGCATTCGCTGCATCCGGGAACATGGGATGGGAGAAGATGGGGGAAGTGCATCTGCCAGAGGTCGGTATCAATCTTTCCCTCTTCGAGGAATTTTTTTATGTGCCGTGGCGTATACTTCATGGTATCGTACTTATTGTACCAAGGGTATTTTATCAGTATCTCAAAAGCCAAGAGGCTGGAAGACAGGATTTTCTGGTTGTATGGTCCGGGAGTATGGTTCCGATCCGGAACTGGCGGGGATACCCGGATTTTTGGTTTTACCTTTCCCGTTCGAGGAACTTCAGAAAAGTTTTCCGGTCAGCGTAAATACCGAGAGATCCGCATGGGCCTGGGCCAGATCCCGCGCACTCTTCTCAATAACCGGCTGGAACTTGACACGATTCTTGAAGACCTTCTGCTGGATTGCATGCAGTTTTTCGATCCCTATGAGAAGTTCTCGCTCAACCGGCCGGATCTTTGGCTGGAACGTGTGGATCAGACCCTGAACATCGGATGCGGAGACGCCTTTTTCCTCGTTAAAGACAAACCTGCTCTCCTGTTGCTGTTTCCAGTTCATCAGTTCAGTGGTCAGTGCGGTGTCAAAACCCGGGATGCTCATGATCTTGTATGGGGCGATATCTGCCGCAGTTTCGATGCCAAATGATCGGAGTGCGGCCTTCCGGTTCTCGCCGAGCCGGGGGGAGGTGCAGGTATCAATAAAACAGTTCTCCAAAAATTTCTTCTGCTGGCGCTCCCGTGATGTATGCTGGAGGGTAACAAGCGCGTTCTTGTATTCCCTCTCGATTGCCTCGTATCTTCCTTTGAGGGCAGTGAGCGCCCCAAACTGGGCGCTGAACTCCGTGTCGCCGGCCTCGGCCTTCCATTTCTTCTCCCAGAGCCGCCAGCTGTACCGGGCATCTTCGAACTCTTTTTTTCTGTGTTTCTTCTCTACCGTGTCCTGTCCCGGGTACATCAGGAGAATTCCGGCAATACCTGCCGGGACAAGTCCTTCAAGGTCTTTTGCACTATAGGTCCCGGACCAGAGAGGCCATAACACAAGACCGGCACTTATGGCCAGGAGCAAGACAGCCGCCACCTGACGTACCTTCCTTAACCTGAGTGCCCGTGCGATTTCCCGGGAAAGCGGCGCTGGCAGGCACCGGAACTTCCGTGGGTTGATCTCGGGGATCGGTCCCGGTGGCTTTATCACAAGTACCTTCTGCCATTCTGCGGCAACATCGATCCTCGTTATGGTATCAGAACTCAAGAATAGCAGGATGCCGGAACTGTTTTCGAGGCTGCACCACGGGCATGTGGCAAGACCGTTATAATAGGTGTGCATGGATTCTGTGGGGCACTTTTTGAGCCGTTTTTCCAGCGCGTCGAGTACATTCCACCAGTCGTTTGCGTTCGGGCGTCCCCATGTCTGGATTCCCGATTCCGTGAATGCCTGCTCAAAGAGGCTGGACACTTCACCAGGCACAACGGAGAGCCCGACAGAGTTTGGCGGCGGAGCCATCGCTTTAAGTGCGGCACTTCTGCCAAATGCAAAACGGTGCTCGGCAATCGCCCGTTCGATGGGCATGTCGTCGGTTCCCTTGTAGACTCCCGAGAAAGGATGTCTCCCCATAAAGAGCAGCAGGAATATCAGGATCGCAAGCCCGAAGTTGTCGTGATTCTGCGTGCGCAGCATCTTAAAGTCCTTTGACTTCTGGAGCTCTGGGGGGGTGAACTGGGCAACTCCAACTTCGCAGCGGTAGATCCTGTCACGGGTCTGCACCTGGAACGAGTCGCAGTCGATCAGCCGTACGCATGCCTTTTTCGTGACGAGAATGTTGCCCTCGTTGACGTCCCCGACAACATACCCGTACTTGTGGATGATGTAGAACGCAGCGGCGAGGTTTTTTGCGGTTCGTACAAGGAATTTCCAGTCGGCGTTCGGGAATGATTCTTTCCGGTGCGAGGGGCCGTATACCTTGTGGATCGGTTCGCAGTCGGTGATCCTCGGCATGACAAACCCGCAGACCGGCCCCTGTTTGCCAGCATGGAGCAGGTCAAGGGGCCATGCAGCAAATTCCTTCAAATCGTCGTTGCAGCCGCTCACCATCAGCCGGAGTTTTTCCTGCTTCTCCCCGGTAAGTGGTTTATGATAGATCTTGGCCAGCACATCCATGCGGTGGGGTTCAATCTCGTAGACGTCGCCTTCCCCGCCGCTTCCCACTTTTTTCCCGAGGCTGACGTGGTTGCCACGACTGTCAAAGAGGTTGTGGCACGGTGGCTGGCTCATGGTACTTCAGCTCACGGGCACATTTACGGCGAGGATCAGGGTCTTGTCGTCATCGCTTCGCGCATTCACGTCGTCCCGGGAGAGCAGTGCGGTCAGGTGGGTGGTGAGATCCGTAAACCCGTTATCGGGTTTTTTCCTGAGCGCGGCAAACAGGGGCCGGAAGAATCCCTCGTGCACCGTCCGTGTGGAAAACGAGAGCACCAGGTTCTGAAGACCATCGGTGAAAAGTGCGATCTCGTCCGGTGCGGTTTTTTGGTGTTCGATCTTAATATGTTCCTGAAATGCATCGTCGGAGACAAAATAGGTCGTGTTCGCGTATTCGCCCTGCTCCGGCCAGAAGATGGTGCGGTACCCGGCACCGTTGCCGATCACAATACATCCATCACCGATCTGGAAATAGAGTGCGTGATCGTTTGTGGCAACAACGCCGATAATCGTGCATGCATAGTCTTTGAGCCGCTGGCCATCACCCTGAGACCGGGTGGCAATCGCCTCCCTGGAGACGGTGATCCAGGCTCTGATCGTATCGTCACTTACGGATGCAATTGTGTCTCCCTGTCGGATTCTGGAAAGAATCTGGAGGTACAGTGTTTCGCAGGCGATCTCCGCGCCCACGCCCCCGTGGGTTGTGCTCCCCGCTCCGTCTGCGGCAAGACCGACAAAAAAATCACGATCCGCGAACCTGAGGGCCCCCGTGCGGCAGTAATCCTGGCCCGGCTCGTTCCTGTCGTTGTGTGATTTTCCCGTGACCGACAAAGAGAGGTGTTTCCATGTCATATCTCGCTCCACCCTGATGGTGGAGAGAGCAGGATCCTGTCCCCCGGATTGCTTCGGGAGGCAGATTTCATAGAATTGGAGAGCCACTGGAAGAATTCGCGGAACCTGAGGCCCTGTAACTTGAGCGGCTGCCGGACCGTGATCTGCCGGAGGACTGACATGTCCGCATTCTGGACGCCAACAGCAAAGAAGGCAAAGGACTTGGAACTCTCTCCTTCCCGAACCGCAGCGGCCGCACGCTGCCACTCATCTGTCGGCGAACCGTCGGTGATTAAAAATATCCACGGCCGGTAAAAGGAAATCCCGTTTGCCCGGTACTCGTCTTTGCGTTTCCTCACCAGATCAATTCCCTGAAGGATGGCCTCGCCAAGGGGAGTGTCGCCTTCTGCTTCAAGCGTTGGGTCAAGGAAGAAATCTGCGGTGTTGAACTCGGAGATGACCCTGACCGGGCCAAAGGAGACAAGCGCCACCTCGACCCGTTTTACCGCGAGCGAATCACCCTGAAGTTCCTCGTAAAAGGATCGCAGGCCGATGTTAAGTTCTGCGATTGGCTTTCCCGACATCGAACCTGAAGTGTCCAGCAGCAGGAGGCATGGACACCGGGGTTCCGGGTTTTCTGCAAAGGTGACGGGTCCCAATGGCTGCTGGTCAAACATAATGTCGTCGCTCATCTGGTGTCTCCTGTTTGTGTACTCATCATATCAACGATTAACTGTATATCTTTGTTGAGGCATTCTGGCAGTCAGGAGCCGTTTTTGCGTGTCATTCATCTCCTGTTATATCATTGCATGATGTAAGTCTTCTTCAAAACCGGGTCTGATTATCCTTTTTTTTGTGCAGTAGGTTCCATGATTGTTATGGGAATTTTTGCAGTCAAATAAATCCATAAATAATTACAGGTTGCACCATCAACCAGTGATTATCTGGAGCGAATCCAATGAATTTCCCGCTTACGTTTATGGGCATCCTCTGTCTTGCCGTACTTGTCGTTGCCGGTTGCCTTGGCACCGGCCCGCAGAACCCGTCTGGACAAACACCGGGCCCGACAGGAACCCCGGTTCTTGAAGGACATGTTGTTGCCGATGAGAGCCAGAACGGGGCCACGGTGTATGTGAACCGGACCGCAAACATCACGCTCAAACTAAAAGAGAACCCGACCACCGGGTACCAGTGGAACATGTCCGTAACACCCGGGCTTGTGATCACCAATGATTCCTTCGTCCCTTCGGGTACTACCGGCAAACTGGTGGGATCGGGTGGCACACGCATCTGGGAGATGAACGCAGCTGGTACCGGAGCTCAAACAATCCACGCGGTTTACCTGCGGTCCTGGGAAACGGTCACCGGCAATGAAACTGCGTTTTCGATGACAATAATCGTACAGTAGGGTATGGTATCCGGAACAGGAGATCCTCTCTTGGATCATCACCTCCTGTTTTTGATATTGGCTGGTATGGCTTTTTACTCACCATTCGTGTGTCAGGATTCCCCGTTAGGAGCAGTATTGTTACCGTTTGGGTCCCGGCAGAGGCCGGCGCCCCCTCATAACGAATAAGTGTAAGAAGACCTGCCCGGCCCGGTGCACACCTGGCGCCATACTTACACAGGTATCGGCCCGATTTCATGCATGCGGGCTCCATTTCCTATTTTATATTTGTATGGTGAATATTATGCAAATCCGGCAAATTGATCATCCTTTTATACCCCTTCATTTCCACTGGAGATTGCGACAAATCTTACCCGGTTTTGTTTATAAAGCCCGGATTTTTGTCTCTTTAAATAGGGTTAAAACCAGGATCTGCCTGAAGGCACGATCCGAAACATGTGCATTTTCCGGTTCGCATGTTTTTATATTTATCTAAAAATTCGTATTAAAAAAAGAATGGTGGAATTGTGTTGTCATGAAGAGAACCCGGGTTTTTCCGTTGTCAGCGTGAGGGAAGATCTGCATCCCCCCTGTAACGGTGTGTAACCCAGTGTCTTACTGGGATGAATCAATCCAAATACATTCTCTCCAGCGATCCTCAATCCAAACATTAACAAAAAAGCCCGACACAGATCCTTTTACCAGAGAGCAGCGCTTGTGAAATACCCCTTCCTTATCTCCATTCCCCACGGTGGCGTTGAGGTTCCCTCCGATATCGCAGGACGGATCGCACTTTCTGAGCAGGAGATCCGCAGGTACTGCGATCCCGCGACCCGGGCCCTCTTTGATTTCGGCAGGTCCGTTGAAGCTACGATCGATACGTCCGTATCCCGGATGGTAATCGATCTTAACCGCCCGCCACTGCCGCTTCCACTAAAAGACCCGGATGGTGTTATCAAGGTACGGACAATCGATGGCCGGGATGTTTACCTGCCCGGGCAACTGCCGGATCTCCCGCACATCCACCGGATGATGATGAAGTGGTATTTTCCCTACCACCAGCGTATCGATGAGCTTATCGACCGGTATCCCGTGCGCATAGCCTTTGATTGCCATTCGATGCAGCCGTACGGATCTGTGGAACAGAGTGACGCCGGGAAAGCCCGGCCGCTGATCTGTCTGGGAAATTACGGCGACAAAAACGGTCGGGCAAAACCCGGGAGTATCATCACGTGCCCGCAAGACTGGATTGCCCGTCTTGCAAAGGAGTTCCGGAAAGAATTCCCCGGATCTGGCGATGTGGCGCTCAACACCCCATTCTCGGGAGGCTTTATTTCGAATGCCCATTACTGGCGTAAAGGCATCCCGTGGATCCAGATCGAGGTGAACCGGATACTCTATGAGTCTTGCGGCACCCCGACCCAAACGGGAGACGTGATAGATGGACAGATCCCTGCGTTGCGCGGCAGGATCTGGCCGGTTCTCGCCCGGTTCTGGGACGGGATAACTGCGGATGCCCATCCCGATGAAAGAATGCCCCCGGGATCGTATGAATGACGATATAATCGATGGAAGCCCATCTTTAAGGGGGGATCCCGATTCCCACACTGGTTACAGAACGAGTCAGCAGTACGAACTTTGCAGTGTTTGTCCGTCTTATTGAAAAACTGGCAGAATACGAGAAATTATCCCCTCCCGATGTCGGAGCAAAAGAGCGGCTCGCGGCTGATGCGCTGGGAGAACACCCGAAATATGAAGCGTACCTGGGAAAAACCGGCGATACTGCGGTTGGATACGTGACCTTTTATTTTACGTATTCCACGTTCCTTGCCCGGCCGACCCTGTATCTGGAGGATATTTTCGTATGCGAAGAATACCGGGGGCAGGGTCTGGGCCGGCAGATGCTGGAGTTCTGCCGGAATGTGGCGCGGGAACGGGACTGCGGCCGGATGGAATGGATGGTTCTTGACTGGAACCACCCCGCAATCCGGTTCTATGAAAAGACCGGGGCCCGGCGACTTGCCTGGTACATATACCGTCTCGACCGCGATCAACTATAGTCTCCACCCCCGATTAATCAGGCCCGTCTTTACGGGCAGTCCCCTCCGCTCCGGGCAGGTAACTGACCAGCGTATCAATGAACTGCTCCATGGCTGCGTGCGGGATCGCAGGTTTTCCATAGCCGATTATTAGGGTGAGCCGGTCCCTAAACGTGGTTACTCCGAGCGCAACACCGGGAGGATCGATAACGATACCGGCAACAAAAGCGTTTGTTACCGTAAGATCCTTCGAGAATGCCACTACTTCTTCAGGGATAATGCCAATATTTCCCAGGAACGGTGGGTTTGCGTGACAGGCAGCGTACGTGGCTTTCATCATCTGCACTCGCTCGCAGATGCGGAAGAATCCGTAATATCCGAGTGTTTCCAAATCGACAGCGGAGGCTATGCCGGGGGTATGGGCCTTGTGTGCCAGCATCGTATCCCGGGTACTTATGATCATCCCATCCCGTGACTGCGTGTCGGGAGTCATCATGACCACAAAGGCGACCGACTGGTTGCAGATCGTGCTCTTCAGGGCCGCGGTTTGGGATGTGTTGAGATACCGCCTGAGATCAATGGAGACCATGACGGGAACCGGGCAACCCTTTGCCGGGCCGATCGTGGTGCAGAGTGCCCGGAAATATGCAGCCAGCAGGACATCGTTTACCGTTGCCCCCAACAGTTTTCCGACACGTTTTACTGCGACAAGACGGGATGCAGGAAGAGTCCGTATTGTGAAATCACTGGTATGGCATTCCGAGGGCCTGGTAGGAAACGCCCATCCCACAGGTGGATATTCCGGTACAGGCTGATCGCGGGGAGGCAGAGTATCCGGGAACTGTGCCAGCACTGCCAACAGAGAACGATCCGTTCTGTCTGCCTTCAGGTGAATTTTGCAGGCAGGGTTCCGTTGGTAGCACTCTGCCAGAAAGCGGGTGCAGGTAAGCAGCCCGTGAGCGTCCATTACCGCGTGGTGCACTGTGATACAGAGGGTATCGCTGCTTTTGGTGCGGAGAATGTGAAGGCGGATCTGCGGGCCGGCAGCCGGGTCTACTGGTATGGCAAGAACCCCCGGGAGATCCCGGAGTGGATCTGTGGAGATATGGATACAAACGAGTGTTTCCCGGTCAATTTCTGGAAGGCGTTCCCAGTACGGTGCATCGCATTCAACAAACCGTGAACCAAGCACTGGGACTGCGGTAAGCACCGTTACTGTGGCCTCCCGCAGGCGCCTCTCATCAAGGAGTCCGTCAAATGCGATCACCATGTGCATGGACTGATCGCCAAGGGCCTGGAGCGCGTAGTTGAACTGGTCCATCGGGGGTGCGTCAATGCGACAGGGGGTAGTGTCGTTCATGGGTGGGATCCTTTTCTTGAGATCTGGTATGCAAAAAGACCCTTAAGACCGGCTCCCGGCAGATCCCGGTGACTGTCATTAAGGGGATGTGAAAATATCTCGATGTCCCGGCTCAAATGCATGGCGGTGAGATCGCGTTTTTGTGATCTTTTTTCAGGAACACATCAAAATATTGGTATATATTCTATATTATTAAAATCTGGAATTAGAATATTAAAGATTTGACAAAAAACCCGTGAATCCTCACAGGAAGATATAATATT
>JBAZHU010000024.1:0-12612 GCA_041652215.1 Methanoregula sp.
GTTGTGGCACTCCCAAAAAAAACTTGTTTTATAGTGTGAAATTCCCGCTTAAATAACGGTCAGCCCCTGCATGACCGCAGATTCCGGTACCTCGAATTCCTGCCCGGTCCCGGAGATCCGGTATTTTCCCGTGGCGGTAATCCCGTAAGTTGTACCGGTCGTGGAGTACGGCACGACAAATCCCCCATTGACACTTTCCTGACGATAGGTAAAGGCTCTCCCGGTGTTTGTCACCAGCGGCAGTTCGATGATCCCGTTTCCCCGGATATGTGCCCCTTTGACATATTCAAAGACTTTTACGTATTTCACATCGACAATCGCAGAATTGAACACGTTCGTCGGCGACTCATGGAGAAGCCGGTAATGGCAAAGGGCGGGAACCGTGTCAACAGGCTTGATGACCGACGTCCCAAGCACGGCGGCATGGTACCCTTTCCGCGCGTTCAGGTTATATTCCCGGGCATGCTCGCGTGCAGCAGAGGTATTCATCGATTCGGCATTTGTTATCACCGGCAGCGAGGCATTGGTCACATCCCCGTCAGCATACTCGATGTAATAACTCCCGGTCGTGTTCGTCATCGACCCGTCAAAGTTGTGAAGCCGGGATACCATTGTCAGGTAATAGTCCTGCGTATACAAAAGTCCCGACTCGAAACTGCCCGTAATATCCTGGCTGGGGACATACATCGTTTTCATATACGGGCCCTCGGCAAGCGACGAATTATACCATGTAGCCATCGCCGGGAACTTGCCGTTATCCATGAGAATATCCGTAATCACGTAGCGGGTACCGTCATTGTCGAGAATCGTATTGGCCGAGTCCTCGGAGGTCGCGACAAAAAAAGCTGCCGAACCGTTTGGCCCCGCCACGCCCTGCTGGAAGGGATTGGCGTTGGGAATCCGTTTTGCGATAAACGTTATCATGTGCCCGTAGTCCCACCATGACATGACGCCATACGATTGTCCGGGATATTCAAACGTCTCCGGATTGTATATTTTCAGGTAATCCACCCCAGTATCCGGGGTATTGTTTCCCAGCCATTCTAGCGACTCCTTCCAGTCGGGAATCACCCGGACACCTCCCCCCGATACGCCGGAATAATTATCCGAAGCCGAAGTGTATGCAAAGAAGATCCCTCCCATGGAAACAAGGATAAAAAGAACGATGACCGGGTAGGCCGGTGCCAGAGTCCGGCCGGTTTTTTTCTTTGCTTTTTTCTGCTGCTTTTCCTGTCGGGAATTACCCCCGGTATTTTTGTCGGGTTCCAAGGGCCGGGAATTTTCCGGGAAACCGGCCACTGTTTTACTTATCTGTGGCCATGCCCGTTCAACGGCAAACCCGACAAAGACTGCCGAGAGCAGCGCGATATTTACCGCAAGGTAATATTCGTACCTGAGGTGCTGCCACGTGGAAACAAGCATGACAAGCGACCATACCAGGGCAAAGACCTGGCAGGGATGCACATCGCGACGGTTGTTCCAGGCAAGGACAAGTGCGCCACCGGCAAACAGGAGAAGCCCGTAGTTGAACGAACTCCAGGCATTTTCAAGCGACCAGCCCCGGGCTTCAAGTACGGTCTGGGTGATCGGCAACTGGCCAAAAAAGGCAAAGAGGGAACTGATGAGAAGGTTATAGATCTGCGGGGTTGCAACAAAGAGGATCGCGGCAAAAAGAACCGCGCACCCGGCGAGCACTGAGGGATAATACCCTCTCTTTTTCCCGGCAAGGTATCGTGCGAGAAGGTATAATCCAGCCGTACCCCCGATAAGGCCGAGATACGCATAGATATGGCCGATGGAATAGGTAGACAGGTTCAGTCCCGGATCTTTTATCCCAAAAAGCAGCAGTCCGACAATTGCTGTGGTAAAAACCGTGACATTGATAATGAGAAGATATTCTCCGGGCCGGCTGCGGTACGCGTCGATGATAAACTGGACAACGGTAAAGACGCCCGCGATGAGGGCAAACAGGATCATCGTCGGCATGACAAAGAGACCGAGAAGGTAGCCGATGCCGGCGATAAACGCCGGCAGGAGGATTTTTTTGTAACTCGCAAACTGTTTCAGATCGATGGCGACATCCCTTGCCGACATAATGGCATACGTGTACAGCAGGCAGAAAACGGTCGAGAAAAACACTTCTGCGATATGGTGATCGATATAGCCGTACAGGGACACCGTAAAAAACTGCCCTGATACGATCGCGGTAAACCCTGAAGCGAGAAGGCCGGTCTTCCAGTCCCCGAAAGTTCTGCCGACAAAATACATGAGCACGACAATGGCTGCTGCGATGAGCGGTGTTGCAAAAAGAGCAGTCCCGATTATTTCCGGCCGGGTGGCGGCCCCGCAAACCAGGCAGCAGATTGCGATGAGGGTGGGAAAGAGCGGCCCCCAGTAGATGGCCGACCCGTGCGGGTAATAGGTCATCGGATCGAACCAGCCGTAACCGGGGAAGTTTGCGAGGATCAGTTCGACCTGACGCAGGTTATAGAACGGATCGTCCATTGCAACCATGCTCGTAATGTCCGTGGTTCCCAGGGAAAAGAAGGGGACCAGGCGCAGCCACAGGGCAAAAAAAGCAAAGATGGCGACGCAACCGGCGATCAGAAAATTCCTGCGCGTTTTAAAAACAGTGAGTACCATAGTGACAAGTCCTTTTGCGGGGAGGGAATGGAAAAATAGTTTTATGGGAGGTTACTCCTTGTTTTTCCCATCCTTGTTTCGTTTCAGGAGATACCATGCGCCGATTACAGCGGCTGCAATCACGACAATAACAATCGCAAGCATTTCAGGACTGGCAGAAAAACCAATTGTCCGCGGGACTGCCGCCATCTCCCCTTTGGGACCGTCAAGGGATGTATCGTTCGTGCTGATCCCGATTTCAAGCAGGGTGGGTGTTGCCTGGTACCTGGCAGGGATTGTTGCATTTGCAAGAGATGCATTTGTCACGTTCAAATCAGCAGACGCCACAAGTGCCTGTGGCTCTCCGCTGCCTGCGGGAATTGCGGCACTGGCTGCGGGCAGAAAAAGACCAAGGATGGCGCATGAACAGAGTACGATAACAAGAATTGCCGGATCATTTTTCATAGGAATCACGCTTTTGTACAATGCTTGTACCGTACCATCCATGAGGTTTGCGGTTGGATCCGGGACTTTTTACCGGTGTGATGCCTAAAAAAAACCTCGGAGATCCGGTGGATCGTGGAAGATGCCTGTCTGCTATCCCTCATGGTAGTTGATAACCGATTAATGAGATACCAGATAGTGCAGGAGTTTATTTGCCGTATGGCAGAGCGCTCAAAACTCGTTTCCGGTGCACGACCCTTCCTGAAATGGGCCGGGGGAAAGTCACAGTTACTTGGCGAGTTTGGCCGGCGCCTGCCTGCGGAGGAACTGAAAAACCGGACAATCACGCGCTATGTCGAGCCCTTTATCGGCGGTGGCGCAGTATTCTTTTTTCTTAACCAGAGATTTTCTTTTGAGCAGTGCACGATTGCCGATGTCAACGAAGAACTGATCCTGGCCTGCCGGGTGATCCGTACATCCGTCCGTGACCTGATTGGCGAACTTGAGACGCTGGAATCTGCATACCGCGCAAAAGACGAGCGGGAGCGGGAAGCGTATTATTACGGGATACGGGATGCATTTAACCGGGGCCGGGCAACCCTTAATTTCCGGAAACCGGATGCCCGGTGGATCGGGCGTGCAGCGCAGATTATTTTTCTCAACCATACCTGTTACAACGGCCTGTTCCGCGTCAACCGGGGCGGGAGGTTCAATGTGCCGTTCGGGAGATACAGGAACCCGGATATTCTCAACGTGGACAATCTCATGGCGGTTGCCGGACAACTGAAAAATACCCGGATAATCCGGGGCGATTTCACAAAATGCAGGAAGTACGTGGATGACCAGTCCTTCGTGTACTTCGATCCGCCTTACCGCCCGCTGAATGCAACGTCTTCATTTACTTCCTATTCCCGTGATGGTTTCTCAGACAAGGATCAGGTGCGGCTCGCGAAATTATTCAAAGAACTTGACCGTAAAGGGGCAAGGATCATGCTGAGCAATTCCGATCCGGGAAACGAGAAACCCGGGGACTCGTTCTTTGACGATCTCTATGCCGGATATACGATCGAACGTGTCCCGGCAAAAAGGATGATCAACTGCAACGGAGCACGGCGCGGAGCGGTAAGCGAACTCGTCATTACGAATTACGGGACGACAAAAGTGTAACCGGCGTCATGCAAGCCCGCTGTCCTTTCCCCGGGGGTCCGTGTGCAGATCGTCTCCTGCTTTGTTCAGGCCCGGATGGATCGTCCCGTTTCCGGGTGCGGGGATCGCGTGTCTCTTCCCGCACCCACGCCGGTTTTTTTAGTCTGTCTCATTTTCAGAGGTTCTGCGCCGGGACCAGGCTGTTTCCGGTATGCACTGCCACGGTCCGGGGCAGTTCGATTGCCAGTGCTTCCTTTAAGACTTCCTCGACGGTTTCGACCGGGACAAAGGTCAGTTCGCCCCGGACATCTGCGGGCACGTCATCGAGGTCCCGCACGTTCTCCTTTGGCAGGATAACTTTTTTGATTCCCGCCCGGTGTGCGGCAAGGATCTTCTCCTTGATCCCGCCGACCGGTAATACTGCTCCGCTTAAGGTGATCTCGCCGGTCATCGCAAGGTCCGGGTCAACGGTTTTGCCGGTGATCAGGGACGCGAGCGCAGAAAAGATCGTCACGCCGGCCGAGGGGCCGTCCTTTGGGGTTGCCCCTGAGGGCACGTGGATATGGATATCACTTGTGATGAAGTTAAACCCGTTCTCTGTATGGGCGAGCCTCGACCTGATGAGGCTTGACGATATCGTCGCCGACTCCTTCATCACGTCGCCGAGCTGGCCGGTAAGGGTGAGTTTTCCGGTCCCGGGCATGAACGTCCCCTCGATAAAGAGGATCTCCCCGCCAACCGGTGTCCATGCAAGGCCGGTGACGACACCGGGCACCGGCTCTTTTCGTGCTACTTCCTGGCGGATTACTTCCTTTCCAAGGATCGCAGAAAGATTTTCCGGTGTCACCACGAACGGCAGTTCGGCGGTACCGGAGACAATCTTCTCCGAAACATGTCGCGCGATCTTTGCCATCTGCTTCTTAAGCCACCGGACTCCTGCTTCGCGTGTGTATTTCTCGATAATCAGCTTCAGGGCCTCGTCTTCGATCCGTAACTTGTCCGCATCGAGGCCGTGTTCGGCCAGGATCTCGGGCATCAGGTGATCTTTTGCGATGGCAAACTTCTCGTTCTTCGTGTAGCCCGAGATCTCGATGAGTTCCATCCGGTCGAGCAGCGGTGCCGGGATGGTCGCAAGGGAGTTTGCGGTCGCGATGAAGAGCACATCGGAGAGATCGTAGGGAACTTCGAGGTAATGGTCCGAAAACGTGCTGTTCTGCTCGGGATCGAGGACTTCTAACAGGGCGCTTGCCGGGTCGCCCGCGTACGAGGTGGCAAGCTTGTCGATTTCGTCGAGGATGAAGACCGGGTTTTTTGTGCCTGCCTTCTGGATGCCCTGGATGATCCTCCCGGGCAGGGCCCCGACATAGGTCCTCCGGTGCCCCCGGATCTCCGCCTCGTCCCTGATGCCGCCAAGGCTGACCCTGACGTACTTCCTGCCCAGCGCCTCTGCGATGCTTTTCCCGAGGCTCGTCTTCCCGGTGCCGGGCGGGCCGGCAAAGAGGAGGATCGAACCCTGTTTTTCCTGCCGGAGTTTCATGACCGCAAGGTGCTGGACAATCCGTTCCTTGACTTTTTCGAGGCCGTTGTGGTGGCTTTCGAGCACCGCTCTGGCCTCAACGATATCGATGCTCTTTTTCTCTTCGGTTACCCAGGGAAGAGCGAGCAGGAGATCGAGGTAGTTCCGTATCCCCGGGGCCTCATGGTTCTGGCTGCCACCTGCTTCGAGTTTCCGCAGCTCGCCAAGCGCTTTTTTCTTAATATCCCCCGGCATCTTTGCGGCCTCGATCTTCTCCCGGTACCCGTCATCGGCCGGGCCGGTGCCTTCGATCTGGCCGAGCTCTTCCTGGATGACCCTGAGTTGTTCCCTCAGCATCACTTCCCGGTTGGCTTTACTGACCTTCTCCGATACTTTCTGTGCCACTTCGATACGGAAATTTATATTATCCCGGACTTTTGTCAGGAGATAAATGAACGAAACGGACCGCTCTTTGACCGAGACGGTCTCAAGGAGTGCCTGCTTTTCTGCAAGCGGCACCGGGACAAAGGGCATCACGAATCCCATGATCTGGTCGACAGTTTCCATCTGGTCGACCGGCCGGGTAAAGTGATCTGAACCCTCAAACCGGCTGCTGATCTCGTGGATGATCTTCTTTGTATCCGCGAGCAGTCCTGCATGATCAAATTCATTGAGGTCCAAAAGATCGGGAACCGGCTGGCAGGTGACCATCAGCTGCCCGGTCTTCCGGGAAAATGTTCCGGCTTTTATCCGGGCGACGGCCCGGGCACTCACCAGGTACCCGTCATCGGTGGGCTGCACTGCGTGGATCTCAAGCAGGTTCCCGACAGAGTACAGCGATTCCGGTGTTACTTCCTCCGGCCTATCAGCGTTTTTTGCCGCAAGGCCGACCGCGTACGCTGCCCCGGTGTTTTTCATTGCCGTGGTAAGGAGTTCCCCGGCCATGGAATCGACGTGGATCTTGGTCCGGGTTTTCGGAAAGATAACGATCTCAAAGAGCGGGAGCACGAGGTACTCCCGGTCCGTATCAGAATTTTGTGGTGTGTCTGTCATCATAATCATTTAGTTTCTATTTACCTAACCAAAGTGCCAGACAAAAAAAATTATCTGACCTTCCCGAGAATGTCGCAAAGGACTTCGATCTCGTGTTCGTCCAGCGTTTCCAGCAATTGTTCGATAACCCGGCGCAGGGCCTGCTGCTCGGCACGGGCGATCCTCTGCCCCTTTTCTGTCAGACGGATATACTGGATCCGTCCGTCATCAGGACAGGGTTGTCGGTACACACAATCCATGCGAACAAATTTGTTGACCGTCTCGGTAATCGTGGGTTTTGAGGTACGGGTTATTTCCGCCAGCCTGCTGAAGGTGACTTCCCCGTTTTCGTCAATGGTTTTCAGGTAATGGATCTGCCTGACCGTCATCTCCGACAAACCGCATTCCGAGAGGATCCCGCACGAACACTCGTTCCGGATCCTGAACAGGTGGTCAAAAACCAGGAAGAGGTGCTCATCGTTTTCTTTCATGGATCGTTCCTTTTTTAGTTAGGGTTTACCTAATAATAAAGATTGTTCTCCGGTCATGGTACCGGATATTCTTTTTCTGAACCCTCTCCAAAACGATTCACGCGGCTCTGGCATACGACCCCTCAACAGCAGTGATGAAGAACCGACACGATCCTATCGGCAGGTATTATCCCGATGCCGGCAGAACAGATGATGGAAAATTCATGGATGCGATAGCGACCGATGACGAGCCCTGCGAGCAGTGCGGGCTCTGCTGCCGGATCTTCGGCCCCGGCATTGCGCCGACCACGGCAAACGTGTACGTCTGGATCGAACAGGGCCGCACCGATATCCTGCGCTGGTTTGTTGCGTTCATGGAGAACACTACACCCATCAAGTGTGTCGATCTCACGGCCGAAGACCTCGGGAACGTGATTTTTTTCGAGATGCGCAACCCCGAGACCGGGGACTATGTCACGGTCTGCCCGTTCCTCTGCCGGGTCGCAAAAGAGCGGTACCTCTGCGGGATCCACCTGGTAAAACCCGAGATGTGCTGGAACTACCAGCCCTGGGTCTGGGGCGAGACGTACTTCAACAAGTGTAAAGGCCTTAAGAAAATGCAAAAGCCAAAGGGTCTCTTTAACCCGGATGCATAAATTTCCTGTCCGGAATTTTTTCTCTCTTCCATAAATCTGCTGACGAATATCCGGGCTACCCCAAATAACCGCAACTATTTTTTCCCTCATCGCGGGTGTTATTTCCCGGGCAAGCCCAAAATTTACGCATGCACCCCGCCGGCACGGTAATGGTAGTTCGATACCCTTGACAAAAAATCACCGTTTCCCTGAGGTGATCTGATCATAGGAACATTTCCTTTTACCAAACCTCTCGTTGTCGGGACAGGGATTCTTCTCATCCTTATCTGTAGGGGACTCTGGATCTGGCAGGATATATCTGCGCACGCTGAGATCCGCGAAATTTCCCCCGGTGAAAACTACATCGTCTTTACTGAACAGGAAAACCGGGTTGCCAACTTCTTTGTACTGCCGTTACCTCAAACGGATTCTGGCCGTACGTTACCGGTGAGCTTTGACCTTTGAGATAAATCACAGCCGGTTCAGAGTTGATGCGATGGCATTCCGGATAACACGCCCGAATGATAGCGAAGGAATCTACTTCATGGGATTCCAGAAAGAAGCTGCCAATGCAATTTTCGACAGGATATAATGGATATTCGCGTGCTGTCCTGAGCCTGAAGACGCCAGGATGGTGGGAAGAGAGCGCCCAGGGTTTTGAATTCATGGTTCCCCGTACTTCGCGAATTTTCCACCACGCAGGAGATCAGCAATCCGACGCAAGATGTTCATTTAGACACGTACAGTCACGCATCGCCTTTGGTGGACTCCTGTTTTTTAATTCTCTGTGGAAAAGGATTCTTTTCGAGGTCTCTTTTAGTGAGACCGGTTGGAGGTTCAGGTTCTCGTTTGCGAATCATAAAAATCAGCTAAGTACTGGTTCCCCTCAATGACAATAAGGAAATGATTTTCGTCGATGTGGATGCCCGGCTCAGTGAGAACGGGCCATTCTGGAGACACTACCGGGTACCGTCCCGACTTCCGGTCACCATCAACCTGACGGCAGCCGGCATTACCTGACCCGGGCATCACGAGTGCCCCGGATCTCCGCCGGATTTTGCGGTTCTGGAAACAAAGATGACTGCTAAACCGGAGGTGCTCGCGGGAAATATTAAAGCTCCCGTCCAAAACTGCGGGATGTTGGTCCGGAAGTAAAAAAAGCAGGGGCTTTTATGTCCGGAGATAAACACAGGAACACGAAGGAACGTTGGGTAAACGGGGGATCCACAGGTTCCCTCTGCCAGACCTTCTGTGATTTTCCCAATAGAAAACGAACCCGTGAGCAGACTATGTCCATCATGAGCGACAACAGGTCAAACGATGCATCCCCTGAAGGGGATATTGATGAGATTGCCATCGACCGGAAGGTCTGGTGGCATATCATCCCGTTTGTCGTCATCCTGTACGTGATCTGTATCCTCGACCGGGTCAATATCGGCTACGCAGCGCTGACCATGAACGCGGACCTCGGCATCGATCCTGCCTTCTTCGGTTTTCTCTCCGGCATATTTTTTATCAGTTACGTCATCTTTGAAGTGCCAAGCAACCAGTTCCTTGTCAGGACCGGGGCCCGGATCTGGCTGACCCGGATCATGATCAGTTGGGGAATCATCACGGTCCTGATAGCATTTGTCCAGACGCCGGTCGAGCTTGCGATCCTCCGCTTCCTTTTAGGGGCCGCTGAAGCAGGGTTCACTCCCGGTATCATGCTCTATCTCACGTTCTGGTTCCGGAAGAACAGGATTGCACAGGCGCTCTCTGTTTTTTTTGTCGCAATCCCTCTCGCAATGGTGGTAGCGTCGCCGGTATCAACCTTCATCCTCTCCCACGCTGCATGGTCCGGCCTTGCGGCATGGCGCTGGCTTTTTGTGCTCGAAGGGGTCCCGGCGATCCTTTTTGGGGGTGCGATCCTCTTTTACCTCCAGGATTCCCCCAAAGATGCGTCCTGGCTTGGTGGGCGCGAACGCACCTGGCTTGCGTCCCGGCTCGATGAGTCCCGCGTGCAAAAAGAGACACCGCGTTCCATACCGTTCCGACACCTCGTCGCAACGCCAGGGCTCCTGCTGTTATGCGCCAGCGGATTTCTTGTCGGGCTTTTCCTCACAAGCCTGCTCTTCTGGATTCCCCAGATCGTGAATTCATCCGGGCTTTCCCGCTCATTTACCGATACAGGCCTCCTGGTGATGATCCCGTATGCCCTTTCTGCCGGAGTGATGTATATCTGGTCGCGCCGTTCCGACCGGCTTTCTGAACGCCGGTGGCATGTGGCGATCCCCTTCACGGCAGCAGCGATATTCTTAATCCTGCTGTCCGTTCCCCACACTTCCCTTGCAGGGTTTCTTCTCCTGTCCGGCGCGATCGTTGCGTGTTATGCTTCCTATGCCCCGTTCTTTGTCCTGACCCTGGAATCATTTTCCCCCGGCCTCCGCGCTTCCGGGGTGGCCCTGGTCAATACCATTGCTTCTGTCGGGGCATTTGCCGGCCCGGTGCTTCTTGGCCTTGCCGGGGGAACTATCAGCAGCACGGGTACGATCGTGCTTTTTTTCCTTCTCGGGATTGCCATCATCGCCTGTGCAATCATGCTTGTCAGAAAAGACCTGGTTGTAAAAATTCGCGGGAGATCCTAATTTTATTGGGGGAAAACTGCCTCCCTGCGCCCCCCGTTGGGAAGACTACGGATTACCCCGGAAGATCTCGTGCAGGTAAAACCGGTGCTGGCCGAGTTTCCCGTTAAAATTCGACGCCCCGATGTGCGTTGCCCTGCCGGTTCCCGCAGCCGCCCGTATGCCGGTTCGCATAGCATTTCTGATTGCCGCTTCATCGACACCGTTGATGACAATCTCGTAGACGGATCTTACGCCATCCGGAACCTGTGAATCGGGAACTTTGTTTTTCAGGGTCGGGCAATACGCATGGTTGGTACTTGCCGGCATCGGGAACCGGTAGTTTTTGCAGCCCACCTTCGATCCGCTCCGGACAACGCCTCCTGCAAAACTGTTGATAATGCCATCCATCCCGGTGATGGCACCGGCTGCGGCTTTGGCGGCAACAAGCGCCGACTGCTGGTCCGAACCCATGACAAGGAAATTTCCCCCGGCAATTCCTTTGACCGTCCCGAAGCGCTCTTCTCCTGCATAGTCTCCTTCCATGACCGGGATCTTCCAGCAGTTCCTTCCGCCAACACTGCACCGCTCTTCGTAGCTGTCGCCAAAATAGTGCATCCGGATATAAAACCGGGCAGCGGCACCGGGCAGGCCGTCAAAGACACTTGCGGTCGGTGCCGGGAGCACGCACTGGGAGATCCGGGCGGTGACACTGGCTTTCATGTTCTTCTTTTCCGTACAGATCAGGACAGAAACCCCCGGTCTCCCGTCCGGTGTTTCCGTTTCTGTATATTCCCGCTCGATCCCCGCTTCGCAGGGGCAGCCGATCTTTGAGGTAGCAAAACCCGTTGCTTCGGCTGCCGCCGCCCACGCCCACTCCCGGGAAGCAGCGGTGATAATCACCCGCGAGAGCCAGACCGGGAATGCTTCGGCAAAGGTGTCAAGGATTTCTGTCCCGTTGATCTCCATTCCCCGTCATCTCCCGGGATAAACGATCCCTTCATCGGTAACGATATAATCCATCCGGACATCGGTCTCGTCCAGCGGCAGGCCCGGCATTTCCTGGCAGGAAAAAGCGATACCGATCTTACGCAGGCCCGGATATTTTTCAAGGAACCGGTCGTAATACCCGGCACCGTACCCGATCCTCCCGCCCGCCCGGTCGAACCCGAGCATCGGGAGGATGATCGTGTCCACTTCTTCTCCCCGTGCCGAAATCTCGCTCCCGATAGGTTCCGGGACACCGAACGTGCTGGGGACAAGAGCAGAAAGATCCCGCAGGTACGACAGCCTGAGGCTGACATCCTCTTTTACGATGATAGGAACGATAACCGGGTTGCCGCGTTCGAGAAGCGAGGTGATGAGCGGTACCGTGTTGACCTCTTTTTCCTTGGAGGTGTAGGCCATCACGGTCTCTTTTGTCCTGATAAGGGTCATGATATGCCGGCAGATGTCCCGGCTCTTTTCCTCTCGGTCCTTCGGCACCATCGCATCCTTGCGCTCCCGCAGGATTGCCCGTATGCTGCTTTTCTGCTCACTCATGCGCAGTAGTAGAAGAGGACGGTATTTATGGTTTTATGCCGGGCCAGGTCACTATGCTGTTACCTGCCCGGGCCCTTTTTATCTGTACCGGATAAACGAGCAGGATCCTCGCAGGATAACGTGGAGGATATCGATAAACTCTGGGATGAGGCCGGGAACGGGAACATAGCCGTCCGGGAGAACGGTACCATGACGGTCATGCCGGCAGGTTATTGCGGCCAGGATGCAGGAAAAAAGCCGCTCGTTATTTTCAAGCCCATTGCGCTTGTGAACAAATTCGCAGATGCTGGATTTTGCCCTCAACGATGAGGAACTGCTCGCCAAAGGCGAGGAGAAGATACGGGCTGCCGGGGTGCAGGTAACCCGGGGCGCACGGAAATAATCTTTTTTTTCGGTCTGAATGTCCTGAATTTCCGGAAACGCAGGATCCCGGGACGATTTTCCCCGGACAGGATCCCTTTGTCCTTTTTGCCGGTAAAAGCAAGGACACGAAATCAGATGCGGTTTTTCTCCTTCGGGAACCTTTTAATGCCGCGGGACACTACTGTTTTTGAGGGTAACAGGATGCTTTTTGAACTGCTTGATTTACTGATCGGTATTGC
>JBAZHU010000025.1:0-12433 GCA_041652215.1 Methanoregula sp.
TCCCAGAACTCGGCAAACGCCCTCAACCCGGTCATGACCGTGGGCGACCAGATCGCCGAACCGCTGGTGATTCATCATCTCCGTTCCGCAGATGAGGCACACCGGGAAGCCGTACGGCTGCTCGGAACGCTTGGGTTTGAGGACCCGGGGCGGGCAGCAGCACAGTATCCCCACGAATTTTCAGGAGGGATGCGGGAACGGATCCTGGTCGCCCTTGCACTTGTCTGCAATCCCCGGCTCATTATCGCAGACGAACCGACCTCGGGACTGGATGCGCAGGTCAAGTCCCAGATTCTTAACCTGATAAAAAGGCAGATTGCCGACCACCGGACGCTGTTTCTTATCACCCATGATATGGGGACCGCGTCATTTCTCTGCACCCGGATCGCCGTGATGTATGCAGGCGAGATCCTGGAGTGCGGGCCGACAAAAGAGGTGCTTGCCATGCCCCTGCACCCGTATACGCAGGGGCTGCTTACGTCCCTTCCATCAGCCGGCCTCCACCCGATCCCTGGCATGAGTCCGACACCGGCACACCTCCCCCGGGGATGCAGGTTTTGTGAGCGATGCCCGGCCGCCCTGGATCAGTGCGATACGGAACACCCGGGAATGATCACGGTCGGGGGTACCCGCCAGGTCCGGTGCTTCCATTATGATTGAACTCGACGCGATCACAAAAGTCTACACAAAAGGGTTCCTTCGCCGGCAAAAGACTGTCGCGGTGGACAATGTCACCCTCTCGATCAAGAAGGGTGAATCGCTTGGACTTATCGGGGAAAGCGGGAGCGGGAAGACTACGCTCGGACGGATCGCGCTCCGGCTTATTGAACCGACAAGCGGAACGGTACGGTTCGATGGCGCGAACCTGACCGGATTGCGAGGATCGGCGCTCAGGAAACTCAGGCCCCGCATGCAGATCGTCTTCCAGGACCCGGACACTTCGCTTGACCCCCGGATGACGGTACGGGAATGCGTGGCAGAACCGTTGAAGATATGGCATCTTGTCGAGCCTCGGGAGAGGGAGGACCGGATCCTTGAATTACTCGAACTGGCCGGGCTCCAGTCGGATCTGATCGATCGGTATCCCTTCGAGCTCTCGGGAGGGCAGAAGCAGAGGGTTGCATTTGCCCGGGTTCTTGCACTCAACCCGGAATTTATCGTGGCGGACGAACCCACCGCAGCGCTCGATCTCTCGGTACAGGCACAGGTTCTCAGCCTGATAAAGACTATCCGTAAGAAGACCAACCTTACGCTTCTTTTTATCTCCCACGACCTCCAGGTTATCGGACAGATGAGCGATACGGTGGCGGTGATGCATAAGGGTTCGATTGTCGAGCAGGGATCGACCCGGGACATCCTGAATGCCCCAAAGGACACCTACACAAAGAAACTGGTTGAAGCAGCGTACGAGAGCGAGGCGTGGCTGGGAAAAGAGAAAACGCCGGGTTCTTAAAATCATCCCGGGAATTCCGTGAATATATTTTGTTGCCGGTGAACGCCGTATGCACAGTGGGTCAATATGCAAATATGCATTGTTTATAGTAAATTTTTTAAAATATGTAATATCAAATCTAACAAAAAAGGTATATTGCCTTAACAATCACGCTATTAATAAACATTAAAAATTTGATTCATTGATGATGTAAACTAAAAAAATTGAACAAAAACGCAGGTAAAAATCGAATGGTATTTTATTGGCTGTGCGTAATAGGTATTGGAAGACCTGACGGAGAATTATTTTCTGATGGGGATGCGGCGTGCTGGAACCGGCACACATTCCGCACTATGTCTGGACGAGAGTCATGATGCTGATACTTATCTGGGGCAGTATCGGAGTATTCATCGTACTTCAGGGTAGCATTTCTTCAGTGTTTTCCCGTTTGTTTCACACAGGCTCAACAGAACCCCCCGCAAAACCCGGAGTTTCCCTGGATGCCCGCAGCATTAAGATTCGTCGGGGAATTCCTGAAAAAATACTGGTGCCTTATTACCGGGCCATCACGGTATTGTCCCGTCCAACCCGTAATGGCCTCCTCCTGTTCACCGGGATTGCAGGGTTCGCCGCCGGAACCGGGGGACTCGTCCTTTTCGTGGAGATGCCGCTCTTTTTACTTGCTGGCTTGTCCATTCTCTCGCTCGCTGCGCTGGTGCTCTCCGTGGTATCGGCCCGGATACGATTTTTCCCGTCAAGAATCCCTGTGATGCAGGATGGAGCACCCCCCGTTCCGGAAAAAGAAATCCCTGAACCTCTCCCGGAACCTGAGATTGACCCCGATGCATCGGACGAACCGGAACCACTCGATACGGAAAAACCCGAACATGGTCTTCTCACCCGTTATCCGGTGACACCGCCCTATTCATCCGTTAAGATCGTGCGCCAGGGAAACACCGGGTTCACCTACATCATCATCGAACCGCCCCTGTCAGCCCGGGAAAAGACCATCCTCCGTGAGACCTACACGTATCTCCGTGACGTGATCATCTACGACGATATTGAGAACAATGTGGAAAAACACCTCAACACATCGGTCATTTACCCGGTCTTCTGCCAGTTCGACCCGGCACTCTCAAAGGAACGCCTTGCCGTCCTTTACTATTACCTCAAACGCGATCTCTCCGGGTATGGTCCTCTCGATGTCCTGATGCGGGACCCCGCGATCGAGGATATGAGCTGTAACGGGAAGGATCTCCCGGTCTTCATCTTCCACCGCGACTACGGAAGCCTGCCCACGAGCGTCGTGTTCTCTGAGGGAGAACTCAACCAGTTTGTCTTAAAAATTGCCCAGAAAGCAAACAAGCAGGTCTCGCTCTCGAACCCCATGGTCGATGCCACCCTGCCGGATGGTGCCCGCATCCAGATCACCTACAGCGATGTCGTCTCCACGAAAGGCAGTTCCTTTACGATAAGAAAGTTCCGGGAGGAGCCCATGACCCCGCTCGATCTTATCAGCCTCAAGACCTATGATGCAGAGATCCTCGCATTCCTGTGGCTGGCTATCGAACACCACAAAAGCATGATCATCGCGGGCGGCACGGCAAGCGGCAAGACCTCGACCATGAACGCGGTTTCCCTGTTCATCCCGCAGAATGCAAAGATCGTTTCCCTGGAGGATACCCGCGAGATCCAGCTGCCGCACAAGAACTGGCTTCCCACCCAGACCCGCGAGCTCACGGCCTCCGGTGTAAAGGGAGACGATATCGATCTCTTCTCGCTCTTAAAAGCCTGCATGCGGCAGCGTCCCGAGTATATTATTGTAGGGGAGGTCAGGGGGCACGAGGCCCAGACGCTCTTCCAGGCAATGAACACCGGGCACGCCACATTGTCGACTATCCATGCCGGGAGCGTCCAGGAAGCGATCAACCGGCTGACGCACGATCCGATCAACGTCTCTCCCGTGATGTTTACCGCGCTTGACCTTATCGTCATCCAGTCGCTGTACTCGATCGGGAACACCCGTATCCGGCGCTGCCTCTCCATCCATGAGATTAATGTAGATGCCCACGGGGAGATCCATTCGGCCCCGCTCTATGAATGGGATATGGAAAGCGATGCCTTCCGCAAAATTACTGCAGATTCCCATGTACTTGCTGATATCGCAACCCACCGCGGGTGGTCGGCAGAAGAGGTTCAGTGCCAGTTACAGAAACGGGTGGAGTTCTTTACATGGGCGCTGGAAGTCCGGCCACCGGATATCCGGGACCTCGCCAACGCTATCCACAATATGAGTGAATGATATGGACCTTGGCGCACTCAGCGGAATCGAGGAACGAATCACCGGATCGGAGATGATCGCTTTTGGCGCGGATCTCAGAAAGACCCTCCGGTCCGCGCACATGCCGGTAACCGTTGGGCGGTACCTCCACACCATCCACATAAACCTCGCCGCATCGCTCCTGATTTACATTGCGCTTGCAGTTTTTTTCTTTTTTTCAGGTTTCACACTTAATCTGGGACCCGTAAGCTCGGCAGATCTTATCTTCTGGCTCCTGCTTTTTTGTATCCTTGTCCCGGGGATTTACGTTACCCAGATCTACTACCCGGCGATCGTAGCGCAGGGACGAAAGAGCAAGATTGAACTGGATCTTCCGTATGCGATCTCCTTTATGCAGGCCCTTTCAACCACCATGCCGCCGTTCGAGATCATCCGCAAGGTCTACGAGGAACAGGATATGTTCGGAGAGATCTCAAAGGAGTTCGGGGTTATCGTCCGCAATGTAGAAGTCTTTGGCGACGACCTGATCACCGCGATGCGGGATCTCCAGCGTATCACGCCTTCGACCAATCTCCGGGATTTTCTTAACGACCTCGGGATCGTCTTTGACAGTGGAGGGGATGTCTCTTCGTATCTTGCGGCAAAGACCGAGTTTTACCGGGAACAGGCCAAGCAGGAACTCGATCTGGTCTTAAAAACCATCGAGATCATGGCAGAGGTGTATGTATCCGCATTTGTGGCCGGGCCCATTGCGCTCATCATTATGATCGTAGCGCAGGGGATGACCAACCAGAGTTCCATGGACTGGGTTCTCCCGATGATGTACATCGCCATACCGGCCGGTGCTATCATCATGATCTGGCTGCTCTCGATCATGCTCCCCCCGGAGAACCTCGAAGTTACCCACAAGGAGGTCGTGGAATACGAATTTGGATCGTCAATCCCCGAACAGTCCGTTGGAACGCCCGGTGTATCCCGTGACGATGAGGTATTCTATAAAAATATCAAGGCGCAGAAAGAACGGAACCGTGTCTATAACCTGCTTCGCCATCCCCTCAAAGCATACATCACAAAATATGATTATGGCATTATTGCGGGAGGCATCATCGATTGTATTATCGCCCTCTTATGGATGGGGGGGACGTTTGACGGCCTCTTCCCGCATAACGTGTTTGAGGCGGTCATCTGCCTGCTTGTCATCGGCTTTATGGCACCTGTTGCGATCGCCTATGAGGGCAGGCGCTGGTACGTGAGGAACGTGGAGTCCCATCTTCCCGAATTTTTGCGTGAACTCTCTGACATGAAGGATATCGGCCTGACCATCCCGGATGCCATCCGCAGGATATCAGGAG
This sequence comes from Methanoregula sp., assembly GCA_041652215.1. Lineage (GTDB taxonomy): Archaea > Halobacteriota > Methanomicrobia > Methanomicrobiales > Methanospirillaceae > Methanoregula. The sequence goes on from JBAZHU010000025.1 coordinate 5,066, forward strand.
CTAAACTCGGGCTGCTCAGTTCGGAACTATCGAGTGCCTCCCGGGATATGAGTGCCGGAGTGAATGTAAACGCAGCCCTCGTCAGGATGGAAGAGCGGATCGGCCTCGTCTCGGTCAAACGTGCAATATCCCTCCTGGTCCGCGCAAGTGAGATCACCACGAACCTGCGCCAGATCTTCATGATCGCCATTACCGATTTCGAGCATTATCTCAAGCTCAAGAGCGAGCGGGAGAACACGACCATCGTCTACGTGATGATCATTTACCTCTCCTTTGGGATCTATCTCTATACCGCATACCAGCTCAACGTGCCGTTCCTTGCCAGTTTCAAAGGGCAGAACGTGACGATGGATATTGCCGGTAATACGACCGACATGTTCCGGATCGGGATAATCCTTGGTGCATTCTCAGGGATCATGGCCGGCCAGTTCAGTTCAAACAGTATCCTGAGCGGCTTCAAGCACAGTATTGTCCTGCTGCTTGCGGCGCTTATCATGTTCGTATTTTTCATTTCCTGAATGATGGCCACATTCGCGATCCCGTGAATACGGTGTGAATCCTTTTTGGCCTTACGGGTGTCCTGTCCCACGAACGTTTATCGGGCCCGCAAGAATTTTCATTAATAATTACCCGATTAAAAAGTCTGCGCACTCTTTTTGCGCCAATTTAAAACTCTGTCAAAATAGATAACAAATCGCAACATATTTTATCTATATGGTATTACTATCTTGTATAATTGTAACAACTCCTTAATGGTGATGTCATGCATATTCCTGACGCATTTATTCCAATCTGGCAGGGCGCAATCTACTGGATTATTGCCCTGATATTTTTGGCGCTGGCCGTTCGCTGGGCAAAGAACGAGATGAGCGAAGAGAAATTACCTCTTGTGGCGGTTCTCGCGGCCGGGATCTTTGCACTTCAGTCCTTCAACCTGCCTGTTTCCATGGGAACGAGCGGCCACCTGGTCGGCGGGGCTCTTGCTGCGATCATCCTCGGGTCTCCGTTTGCAGCGGTCTTTATCCTCGCGATGGTACTGATCGTGCAGGGTGTCCTGTTCGGCGATGGCGGGATCACTACGATGGGGGCAAATATCATCAACATGGGGGTTATTGGTGGTTTTGTCGGATTCTACTCGTTCAAAGGACTCATGAAGATGACAAAGAGCATGCCGGTTTCCGGGTTTATCGCAGCATGGCTTGCCTGCTTCATCCCGGCGTGCGCATGTGCAATCGAGATGTTCCTTGCCGGGACCTTCCCCTTAAAGGAAGGGCTTATTGCGATGGGGCTCTACCATGCGGCGATCGGTATCATCGAAGGTATCGTTACCGTGGCAGCGATCTACCTGATTACCCGGGTACGGCCGGATCTTGTCGATACCGGGGTTAAACCAACCACAGGAGGGGCAAAGGCAGCATGATCGACAACAAGACGTTTCTGATAGGCGGAATTATTGTCGCGCTCCTTATTGGGGTGGTAGCAGTATTTCTCGCGTCTGGTGATCCCGATGGTCTTGAGAGCACCGCACTGATCGTGCAGGGTGAGAAGACCCTCACCGGGGATACTCCGGCAGATGCTGAAATCCAGGAAGACCTGACCGGGAAGTTCTCGTACGAGGCACCGATGCCCGATTATGGGTTAGGCGAGTCGATGGGATCTGCCGGTGGCATTATTGCCATTGTTTTCGGAACCCTGCTTGCATTTGGTGTTGTGCTCGGTATTGCATACGCAATCAAGCTTGCCGGGAAACCAACCAAATAAAAAACCAACACACCTTTATTTCTTTTCAGCATATCCCGTATATTCATGCACCTTATCGAGACCCGCGATCTCTGTTATATCTATCCCGGTGACGTCACTGCACTGGACCGTGTCAATTTCATCGCCCCGAGAAACGCCCGTATTGCGGTGATCGGTTCGAACGGTGCCGGGAAAAGCACGCTTTTCAAACACTTAAACGGTATCTTTCAGCCGTCTTCCGGCTCGGTCCTGATCCGGGGCGAACCCATCACAAAAGCGAACCGGAAGGAGGTCCGGAAATTCGTGGGTCTTGTGTTCCAGAACCCTGACGACCAGATCTTCTCTCCAACGGTCGAGCAGGACATCGCATTCGGGCCGACCAACCTGGGTCTTGACGAGGAGACAATTAACCACCGGGTCCACGAGGCGCTCCGGGTAGTCGGTATCGAGCACCTTGCCGGGCGGGTGCCCCACCACCTGAGCGGAGGGGAGAAGAAACGGGTGGCAATTGCCGGGGTGATCGCGATGGAGCCGGAAGTGCTCGTTCTCGATGAACCCACTGCCGGCCTTGACCCCCGGGGGGTTGCCGACTTAAACACGTTCATCAATTCCCTGTCGTCAAAATACGGCATGACCGTGATCTTCTCCACACACGATGTCGCGCTGGTGCCGGAAGTGGCAGATTTCATCTATGTCATGGACAAGGGCAGGATCGTCGCGTCCGGAACAGTTGATGAAATCTTCCTCCAGCCGGATATGCTCAAGTCTGTACGCCTCGATGTCCCGGTACTGCCCCGGTTGATCCGGTCACTTCAGGAGAACGGCGTTGAGATCTCGATGGCATACACCTATGCGGACGCGGAGCAGGCACTGCTCCGTGCATTTGGAAAGCGATTATGATCGAGGAACTCTTCCAAATCGAACGGGACGCGTATAAAAACAGCATTATCCACCGGATTGACGCACGGGTAAAGATTGCGATCTGTTTTGCTGCAATTATCGCCCTTGTCGCTGTTCCCTATTCAACAATGATCTACACCGTGGGAGCACTTTTTTTCCTCTTCTTTTTTATCCTCTGGTGCTGCACCCGGCTGCCGTTTGTCGGGTATCTGAAGCGTGTCTGGGCGATCGTCCCGCTCTGGGGAGTAATTATCTTTTTCCAGATCTTCTTAAAAAACAAGTATTACACCGAATACGATGTCCTGTATTCCCTGCCGCTGGGGATAAACATCTACGCACAGTCGGTGGAGTTTGCATTTATCCTGCTCGTAAAGTTTGTCGTGTGCATCTCGTTTATTATCCTTCTCTCCTCAACAACGAAGATGCACGACATGCTGGAAGGTGCTGCACGGATGGGTCTCCCGGCGGAGTTTGCCCTTGCACTCGGCATGATGATCCGTTACCTGTTTGTCTTCGGCTACATGTACCGCAAGATGAACGAGACATTAAAGACGAAATGCTTCGATGCATTCGATCACCACCTCCCGTATCGTTACCGCCTTCGCCAGATCGGTTACCTGATCGGTACCATGTTCATCCGCTCTTACGAGCAGGGTGAACGGGTTTTTACGAGCATGCTGTGCCGGGGATATGGAAAGGACAGTTTCCTGTTCGTTAAGAAAAAACCACTTGGCCGGGGGGATCTGGCGTTTCTCTGCGTTTCGCTCACCTTTGTCATCGTGATCCCGGTAACGATCTGGCTGACCGCAATCCGGTTGTTCTGATAGTTATCCTGATTTTTGGTTCTCGCGAGATACTGAATCGTGGGGCTGGCCATTTCCCGGGTGGGGAACCCCCGGGTCTTCCGGATAAAAAACGCGAAACGCAGTTGTCACATGTACATCCAATTATCACATGTACATGCGAATATTGGATGTACATGTGACAAAAACCCGGTAGCCCACGCCGGACGATTCGGACAAGGGGGGTGGGGGTCCCTGTAAAAAAAAGGAGAGGCTGGCAATTTTTTTGCGGAAACGATATGATCCCCCATGGGGTCACCGGATCGTTCACGGGCCGGCCCGACCGGATGTTCGGATTTTCTTTAATATTCCGGCTCTGTAGAATACATGTTTTGCAATATGTCATCCCCCCTCTTGAGCTACCAGTTCCCCGTGGGGGCGGGGCGCTCGTCGCGATTATGCCAGAAACAGGAAATACTGCATTATCGCAAACCGGGTGGCCACAGTAGGAAGGGTGGAGACACTTATACCGGAGCCACCATGAGCGATAGTGTGACCTACGGGAGGATTTCTCCAGGGCTAATATTCCGGATTTTTATTCGGTGTTCCCGTTCACATAATTTATTAATTATGACTAACCATCAACCGGTATCTGGTTCCTGTCCCGAATGGTGAGTTCTGGAGGCATCCCTTCTGGGCAGGACAATCGATACTTTGCGGTTGTGCTATGAGAACGTTTGAATTACGGAAATTCGTCGCACCCGAACTGCTCTTTGGTACCGGGGCCCGGCATCTTGCCGGGCGGTATGCAAAAAACTTTGGGGCAAAGAACGTACTGCTGGTCACGGATGCAGGTCTGATAAAGACCGGTATGGTCGAAGAGATCGGTGCGGATCTTACGGATGCCGGCGTCAGTTTTGAGATTTTTTCCGAGGTCATGCCCAATCCCCGGGCAGAAAATGTCATGCAGGGGGCAGAGGTCTTCCGGCAGGCCGGGTGTTCTGCGCTTGTAGCCGTGGGTGGGGGATCGGTTATCGACTGTGCAAAGGGCATAGGAATTGTCTCTTCAAACAAACGGCCCATCACGGAGTTTGAAGGTGTGGACAAGGTGATCGTTCCCCCACCGCCCCTGATCTGCATCCCGACCACCGCCGGGTCGAGTGCCGACGTCTCTCAGTTTGCTATCATCAACGACGCGCAGCGAAAGGTAAAGATTGCGATCATCTCCAAGACCCTTGTTCCCGATGTTGCCCTCATCGATCCTGAGACCCTGCTCACCCTGCCCCGAAACCTTACTGCCTATACGGGTCTGGACGTGCTCACTCACGCGATCGAAGCTTACGTATCCAACGCAAGTTCGCCCCTGACCGATCTCCACGCGCTCGAAGCGATCCGACTGGTTAAAAGAAATCTTGAAAATGCGGTGGAGCACCCCCGGGATCTCTTTCTGCGCGGGGAGACGATGCTTGCAAGCCTGTATGCCGGTCTTGCCTTCTCCAATGCAAGCCTCGGGGCCGTGCATGCAATGGCGCATAGCCTGGGCGGGTTCCTCGATCTCCCTCACGGCGAATGCAACGCTCTCTTACTGGAAACGGTTATCGCGTATAATTACTCATCTGCACCGGACCGGTACGACGCGATCGGTGAAGCGATGTGTTGTCCCGTCTACACCGTGCCGCAGGAGGAGCGATCCAGGATGATCTGTGCTGAAATCCACCGGCTCCGCACTGCCCTTGGTGTGGGGCAGACACTCGGAGTTCTCGGAGTGAAAAAGGAGGCGATCCCGTTACTTTCAGAGCGGGCAATGCACGATGTATGCATGGCGACCAACCCCAGGGATCCAAAGAAAAGCGAGATCGAGGCGCTCTATGAATCAGCCCTCTGAACAACCGGATGAGCGGGAACAGTTGCGGGAGCGGATCATCGGTATGGGGGAGTCCTCGCTCCACAAGAGTTATTATCCCCTTCTCCAGCAGCGGCTCGCCGAACTCGAACGGTTCCGGGCGCTCATCGATGAAACCAACGATATGATCCTGATGGTGCAAACCCCGGAGAACAGGTGTGTGGATGCAAACCATGCCTGTAACGTCCAGCTGGGGTACACTACAGCTCAGCTGCTCGGCACAGAAATCATCGCACTTATTGCGCCGGAAAAACGCGGGCAGTTCCAGAAGCTATTCTCCCATGCCGCCGCCACCGGGATGCAGGAAAAGATCGAAACGGTTCTCTGCACCGCGCACGGTGCGGTGATCCCGGCCGAGCTCCTGGTACGTTTTGTTACCTTCGATAACGAGAGTTACGGGGTAATCGTCGCCCGCGATATCAGTGAGCGCCGCCGGTACGAGCGTGCACTCGTTGCTACCCAGAAAAAACTCAACCTGATAAACTCACTCACCCGTACGGATATTAAAAGCCAGGTCTTTATTGTCCGGGCATACCTTGACGTGCTCCGGCAAATTGCAAAGCATCCTGAAGAGGTAGCGATACTGGACAAGCTCCAGTACACCACCGGTGAGATCCAGGGACACATCGAATTTGCGGAGAACTACCAGAAACTGGGTGTCCAGATTCCCCGGTGGCAGAACTTTTCCGAGGTGCTGCTGTATGCGATATCGCATCTCCCGCCCATTTCCCTCACCCGCACGACAAACCTCGACCGGCTCGAAATCCTTTCCGATCCGCTGCTGGAAAAAGGGCTTTCGCACCTGATGGAATACATCTATACCTGTGGCGGGATTGCCATGCCGGTGCAGATCTCCCATGAGGAGACCGGGAGCGGGCTTGTCATTACACTCAGTAAAGCGGGCACCGGCATCCCGCCGGATCAGAAAGAATCCCTGTTTGTCTGGGCTCCGGCAAAGACTTCCGGCCCAAACCTTTTTTTTATCCGGGAGATCCTCGACATGACCGGGATTTCCATCGATGAAACGGGTGATCAGCGTACCCTCAGTTTCGTTATCCGGGTTCCCCATGGAGGATACCGGATTCCGTGAGTGTTTTATAATTTAACAAATACCGACTGGCACCGGCGGATATACGCACCGGATTTAACAACCACAGGGTTTTTGTGTCGAAAAACCAATATTTATTGTGCTGATTATACGGAATTTTTTTATTGACTTTTTCGAGGGAGGTTTCCTTTGACTGAAAACTACGATGCATCCCATATCACGATACTTGAAGGGCTCACGCCGGTTCGTGAACGTCCTGCAATGTACATCGGGAGCACCGATACCCGGGGGCTCCACCATCTTGTGTACGAAGTTGTGGACAATTCCATCGATGAGGCACTTGCCGGGTTCTGTACTTTAATCTCGGTTGTTATCAACGGCGACGGATCGATGTCAGTCGAGGATAATGGCCGGGGCATTCCGGTCGATACGATGGAAAAGAACCACAAGAGCGCTCTTGAAGTGGTGCTTACGGTCCTCCATGCCGGTGGCAAATTCGACAAGGCCACCTACCAGGTCTCGGGTGGTCTCCATGGGGTCGGTGTCTCGGTGGTAAACGCCCTTTCCGTGAACCTTGCAGCCCGCGTCTACCGGAACGGCAACATTTACGAGATGCATTTTGCCCGGGGCATTCCCACCGGGCCCATCGCGCAGCGGGAAGAGACGCTCAACGAGGCACTCATCCGGTACCAGCAGTGGTACGGCGCACCGGCGGTGTTTGCCCGGGGCACCGAAGCGGCGGGCGGCCAGCAGAGCCTGTCCGGGTCAGCGGAGCCTTCTGGCAGCGAAGCAGAGGATCGCGCACGGTTCTTTGCCGGGTTCGGCCAAAAACTCACGGGTACAAAAATTACCTTCAAACCCGATGAGACCATCTTTGAGACGGTCACGTTCGATTACGATGTTCTTGCCTCCCGGCTTCGTGAACTGGCATTTTTAAACGCCGGTCTCACCATACAAATCGCGGATGAACGTACCGGCACCCGCGCCTCCTATTG
>JBAZHU010000026.1:0-11800 GCA_041652215.1 Methanoregula sp.
GCCGACCCTCTGATCAGACCCCTGTCGGGAGCACAAGGGCAGACCTGACAACATCAGGGATAATTAAAAAACGATGGTGAACCCGCGATGAAACGGACGCAGTACAGAAAAGATCCCATGAAACTGCGGCGGTACGGTGATATCCTGCAGTCATCAATCCATCCAAGAACGAGAGGTGATGCACAACGGCGAACCAGATCGTCACGTCAGTAACCTCAGTCGGAACGAAAAGACGTCCGCTCCCGTCAGTTCGATCAGAACTTCTGGAGGTGATACCGCAGTCCCGCACACCGGGACAGAATACCGTGATCGGAAGCGTATAACCACCAGGACAGTACAATCCTCATCCGCAATAAAAAACAACGATATGCCGATTTCCGAGCTGGGACAACACCCAACCGGGATATTTTTTGCCGTGATTCCCCCCGATGGGCTGCTACCAGAAAATTTGCCGAACCGTTTTCTCCGATAAGATTGGGGGCAATACAAGTGTTTTTAATATTTCCAAAACCGTAATAGTCCCTGAGAACTACCATGGCGGATACTACTGTGCCCCCGGTTCCCGAAGGGGCAGATAATCTTGAGCGGCAGGGAATCGATGTTCTGATCACCACCCTGCACAACAGTGCCGACCCAACCCTCCGGAGATATGCAGCATACCTCCTCGGCAACGCCAGAACCACGCTTGCCATCCGGCCCTTAATCGAAGCACTGGGGGATCTGGATAAATCTGTTCGGGAACAGGCGATGCTCGCACTGGTTGCCACGGGTAAGGCCGCTACTGAACCCCTCGCAGAGGCGATGAAAGACCCCCGATGGGAGACCCGGTACCGTGCAGTTGAGGCACTTGGGAAACTTGCCGATGAAAAAGCCCTTACGCCCCTCATCCAGGGACTCCGGGACAACCGCGACCACGTCCGGTACATGGCAGCAAAGGGACTTAAGGGCCTGGGAGATTCCACGGCAATCGATCCACTGATCATTTTGTTAAAAGATGAAAACCGTGTCGTGAGAATGATGGCCGTGAGGTCACTCTCTGCGATTGGCGGGGAGAATGTTCAGGCCGCGCTCAAAGAGGCCCTTGTTGTCGAGGCGGATGAGAAAGTTAAAGAAGCAATCAACGAGTCACTGGAATAAGCCGGCCCGGTAAAATCCTCTAAAATCTCTGCCGTCACGATGACCGGCAGGAACGTCTCCCCATTTACGGCAGGATTTTTGTCAGGATTCCCTGCCATTACCGCTGGCTCATCAATACAGGATAATAAAACTTCAGATCTCATCCCAACGGGAATAGCAGGATCAATTACGTATCTTTATCGTCGTATGAATAAATACAATAACTGGAATAAGCACGTATTAACCCGTGTACCTGCATGGTGATGACGTTTGGGGCCCCATGATCCACATTCTGGAAATTACCGTTCTTTCTCGTGGTCTCTTCTCATCGCTATGATTTTTCTTGTCATCTGCCTTGTCAGTCTCATGACCGTTTATGATTACGTAAATCTTAAGAACAATATCGAACATGAATCTTCAGTTCTCCAGAACCAGACAGAACAGAGCATCACGGCCGCATTACGGCTGACTGACACGACAACCACTATTATGGACGAGCAGCTCAACCGACAGATGATTAATGGGTTTGATGTGCTCTTTGCCGAATACAATCGCTCGGGAGAAAATCCGTCGGCCATGAACCTTGCAAAGGTCAAAGAGACGCTCGGAGACGGGTACGACATCTATGTCATCAACGAGACCGGTGTCATTGTCTACACCACATATCCCCCGGAACTGGGGCAGGATTTCCGAAAAGTTCCCTATTTTTACACGTACCTGACAAAAGTCCGGTTGTCCCAGGGGTTCTTCCCCGATCGCGTGGTGCACGAGATGCTGGGTAACGGCACGTACCGTAAATATTCCTACCAGGCTACCCCGGATCACCAGTATGTCATGGAGATCGGCTATTCAACCCCCGCTTTCAGGGAAACCAACCTCAGGCTGGATGATCAGAATAATATTGCAGAAATTGTCGCTGTCAATCCCTATATCGACCAGTTCAGTGTTTTTGACATGATGGGGCACCGTACCGATAACAACACCCTGCCGGACAATCGCACCGAAAAGTATCTGATGCAGGTAAGTGCCAGCCGACAGACCCTGGAAATCAGCGACCCGGCAAATCACCAGAAGACCCGTTACCTCTTTATCGATCTGAAAGATCCCGGGTATGGTTCAGATCTCAGCAGAATCGTAGCGCTCACCTACAATACCGGGCGTGTCCAGGATGCCCTGAACCGTCTCGTATTCGTCCACCTCCTGTTTGGGGGATGCGCCCTTGGGATTGGGTGTATCCTCGCCTTTGTACTTTCCCGCAGGATGACCCGCCCGATAAAAAAAATTGCCCGTGATGTAGACATTATCGCGAGCGGGGATTTTGAACATCGTATCGGTACCACGCAGGCCCGGGAATTTGTGACCCTTGAAAAGGGTATCAACACGATGGTGGATTCACTCAAGGCCGCCACCCAGTCGCTCAAAGATGATGAGATCTTCCACAGGGACCTGATCGACCAGATGCCGGTGGGAATATTCCTTAAAAAAATTGATACCGGCAGGTATGTTTTCTGGAACCGGGCAAGCGAGGAGATCTTTGAGCTGTCAGCATCTGGAGTGATCGGGAGATCGGACGATGAAATATTCTCTGTACTGGCAGCGGCACAAATCAAAAAAGAAGATACAGAAGCGCTGGTCAGCCGGGTAGAGATCAAATATAAGAAAATCACGACCAAAACGCACGGAGAGCGCGTTATTCACATGATTATTGTACCGATCTTTGACTCAAAAAAGTCTGTACGGTACATTCTGGGAATATCAGAAGATGTGACCGATGATGCCACGACCCTCAAAAAGGACCTGATATTCAGCATTACCCGAAGTGATATTCTCGATCAGCTTGCCATTATCATGACCTACCTTGAACGGGCTCAGCTCAAGACCACGCATGAGGCAATTCAGATGTTCTTTGACAAAACCATTGGATCGGTGGAATCCATCAAGAATCGGATTGCCTATGAGCGGACCCTCCAGAACCCGGATGTTATCACACCAACATGGCAATCGGTAAATTATGCATTTGACGAAGCGGTCCTGATGCTTCCCGAGAATCGTGTCGATATCAGGGACGAGATGGGGGATATCAGGATCTATGCCGATCCGTTACTCGCCCGGATCTTTTTCAGCCTTCTGTCCCATTCATTCTGGCATGGCGAATCGGGTCTCTCGAAAATACGGATGACCTCCCGCCACAACGGCGAGTCCCTGGTCCTTGTCTATGAAGATGACAGTGAGGGGATCCCGACTGGTGAAAAAGAGAAGATCTTCGAGTTCGGATACAGCAATGAAAATATCGTCAGCCTCTTTTTGATCCGCGAACTGCTCGGCTTTACCGGGATTACTATTGCCGAAACCGGTGAACCGGGGAAAATGATGCGCTTTGAGATCGTGGTGCCGAAGGGAAGATTCAGGGATAAAGTGTGAAAAAAGCAAAGATCTGCTTTGTTGAAATTCTCAAATGGAGACCCCTTTTATTTGATCCTTTCTGTAATACCGTCAATATGCAAGAATTGTAAAGGGATTCAACAGAGCCCAAAGATCCAAAAATCTATCGGATCTTTGTGCCCGGTTCCACCGTTTTGAGCGGGGTGAGCAGCGATGCCGCATCTCCGGCCGCGAGGATCATCCCGTTGCTTTCCACGCCAAAGATCTTTGCCGGCGCCAGGTTCGTGAGCACGACTACGTCTTTTCCCACCAGTTCTTCGGGCTTGTAGAACTGAGCGATCCCGCTCACGATCTGCCGGGTCTCTCCCCCGACATCTACCTGAAGTTTTAAGAGTTTGCTCGACTTTGGAATTGCTTCTGCTGCAAGCACTTTTCCGGTCTTCATCTCGATTTTACTAAAATCCTCGATTGAGATCATCGGTGTCTTCTCCATTTTCTTATTGGCTTCGCGGACACGCTGCTGGAGCACGGCACCCAGTTCAGCGATCTGTTTCTCGTCAAGCTTCGCAAAGAGCGGGGCCGGGGCCGGGATCTGCCGCTCGGGTACGGTCTCAGTACCTTCATCTACCCGGTGGGTTGCAACCCTGTCGATATACCCGAGTTGCTCCCAGCATTCCTGCGCTTTTACCGGCATGACCGGCTCGATCAGGAGCGCAAGGGCTTTTGCAATCTGGCAGCCGTTTCTTATCACCTGCGCAGCCGCTGCCCTATCGATCTTGATCAGTTTCCACGGCGCATTTGTCTGGATATACGTGTTACCGAACGCGGCAAGCGCCATGACGGTGTCGACCGCGCCCTTAAACTCGTAGGCCTGCATCTGGGCGTCCACGCTCTTTGTGCACTTTTCAATCTCGGCAAGGATCGCCGGATCGACCTCTCCCCCCGGGACGCCGCCAAACTCCTTGTGCGCAAAAAAGAGCGTGCGGTACATGAAGTTCCCCAGAATATTGACTACTTCGTTGTTGATCCGCTCGCCAAAGACCTTCCACGAGAAATTGAGTTCCTTGGTGTGGCTCGTATACGCAAGCAGGTAGTAACGCAGATAGTCTGCGGAAAGACCCTTGTCGAGATAATCCTCGTTTGTCCAGACCACGTAGCCCCGGGACTTCGAGAACTTGTGGTCGTCGACTTTTACCATCCCGCTTGCAACGACCGCATAGGGCTCGCCGTACCCGGCACCTTTCAAGAGGCCCGGCCAGAAGATGCAATGGTGGTAGATAATGTCGCCGCCGATAAAATGCGTGACCCGGTTTTCCCCGCACCAGTACTTTTTCCAGTCTTTGCCGGCCTTTGCCGCCCACTCTTCCGTGAATGCGATGTACCCGATAGGGGCATCGACCCAGACATAGACCACGAGATCGTCGCGGCCGGGGAACTTCACGCCCCATTCGAGCGTCCGGGTAATGCACCAGTCGTGCAGTTCATCCTTGATCCAGCCGATCGCATAGTTCTTCGCGTTGCTCGTGCCTTTGAGTTTGTCCAGGAACGGCAGGAGGTAATCCCTGAACGAGGACAACCTGAAGAAAAAATGCTCCTGGTCGCGGAACTCAGCCTTTGTTCCGCAGACCTTGCAGACCGGATCCTTGATCTCGCCGGGCTCAAGGTGCTTGCCGCAGCCCTGGTCGCACTCGTCCCCCCGGGCCTGCTTGCCGCAGTAGGGGCAGGTGCCTTCCACGTACCGGTCCGGGAGGAACCGTTTGCACTTCGGGCAGTATGCCTGGTGGACGACCTGCCTGTAGACATAGCCGTTTTTCACCAGTCTGTTCATGATCTCCTGCGTTCGGTGATGGTTGGCCGGGTCGTCGGTCATGCCGAAGTAATCGAAGTTGACCCCGATCCGTTTGAAGGTCTCATCGAAGTGCTTGTGGTACCGCTCGGACAGCGCCCTCGGGGATGTTCCCTGCTCTTCAGCCGATACTACAATTGGTGTTCCGTGGTTGTCCGAGCCCGAGACAAACACGACCTCTTCACCCGTCCGCCGCATGTAGCGGACGTAACAGTCGGCGGGGACGTACGTTCGCAGATGCCCGAGATGGCAGGGCCCGTTCGTGTACGGGAGCCCGCAGGTAACCAGCAGCGGTGGTTTAGTCATTGAAGGTACTTTTTAGCATCTGATACGTAATAATTCCTGTACCATGGCAAAGTTTGTCCCGCTTCCGACACGGGCATTTGGCGCTGAACCCGGGGCACCAGACGTCGCCGCGCTCGCCGCCTGGGTCGCGGATCACCGGGGGATTTCCGCAGACCTGCATGCGTACCGGCTCGACCGGTCTCTTGTGCCGCAGATTGCAGCCGGCATTACCCGGCCCTGCGCCGGTGGCCTTTTCTGCGGGGAGAAAGTTCGCAGGAGTCTTTGCGGCCTGAAAGGAGAGACAATTACTGATGAGATAGGTGTGGAATCCGGCTCATTACGTGAGGACGCAGATTTGATTGTGGGGCTGAAAAAGGGTGCCTGGTGTGCACTCCCCGCCCCGCATGAGTTAGGGATCGCGGACAGGTACTATCGCGATGAGGATGAGCGGAACGCTGCGCTCGCCGAAGCCTATAGAACAATTATGCGGGCGATGCGGGACGCGGGGATTGGCGGGCATATCCTCCTCTGCGAAAAGATGATTGAGGCTGATATCTCCCCGCTTGCCCGGGATAACGTTCTCTTTTTCCCGACAGCCCCGGACGAGGAGAGTCTCCGGATCCTCATGGAACACCAGCGCAGGGTTGCAGTGGGTAAAAAACTGCTTGAGACCGTGTTCGATCTTGCAAACGAATACGATCTCCACCAGCTGATCGTGATGGATCCGGATAACGAGGCGATCCGGGGTGCGTTGTCGCACCTTGACCCGGATCAGGTAATGATCGGTGGTTACTGCACGGATGCGTGCGATACATACTGGGAAAACCTCGTGAAATCAGCGGTATACCGGAAATGAGATTTGTCGTCACATCCGGCAGATCGGTAAGGCGATCCTGCCAATACTGCCCTTGAACCTTACCCGTATGTTCCTGATGAGGTGCTCCTTAATGCATCATCTCACGTTCCAGAGTCTATAATTGTCCCGGTCATCCCATGGATGATGCAGGTTTTGCATATAACCGGAGATTTCAAAGCAAACATTAATAACCACAGGTAAAAGCAATGTTACATGAAAAGAGAGGAATAATATGCAGATCTCCGGTTTCAATGCAGATCAAGGGAAAAAAATATCGGATGGTTCGGCATGAAAACAATTCCTGTGTTTTGGGGCTTCCTTGTCCTTATCACCATTGTATTTCTTGTAAGCCCGGTCTCCGCGGATAAGCCTGTTGCCTCGTTCATATCGAATGCCTCATCAGGAACTTCTCCGCTCTCGGTACAATTTATGGACTCGTCCCTGAACTCGCCGACTTCGTGGACATGGCTGTTTGGTGACAGCGGCACGTCCACCAGCCAGAACCCGACGCATACCTATACAACTACCGGCACGTATACTGTCACGCTCATCGCAACAAACTCAGCAGGCAGCGATACCCTCACCAAGACGGGATATATAACGGCCACGAAAGCGTCGTCAGTTCCCGGTGTAGCCTTTGTTGCCAACGTGACTTCAGGATCGGTGCCGCTTTCAGTACAATTTCTGGATTCATCTACCAATTCCCCGACGGCATGGCTATGGTCATTCGGGGATGGGGGTACCTCCATCCTTTCTAACCCGGTACACACCTACGCAACAGACGGAACATACACGGTCACCCTTACGGCTACCAATTCTGCAGGCAGTAACACCATTTCCAAGACAAACTCCATCACTGCAAGTAAGGTGACGGACGCTCCTGCCCCGTTATTCAAATCGACAGTGTCTTCTGGATATGCCCCCTTGAATGTCCAGTTCGTGGATGCCTCGGGCAATTCACCAAACGCATGGGTATGGTCATTTGGGGATGGCAGTACTTCCATGCTCCAGAACCCGACACATACTTACACAACAGCCGGTTCCTATACGGTTACCCTCACTGCCACGAATGCGGTAGGCAGTAACACCATCTCCCAGAGCGGATACATCACCGTGAATGCTGCAATCCCCTCATCGTCGTTTACGACAAACGTAACCACGGGGGTTAAACCTCTGACGGTCCAGTTTACCGACACATCAGGAAACGCCCCGACCGGATGGTACTGGACCTTTGGGGAGGGTGGGACCTCTACAAGCCAGAACCCGGTGTATACGTTCACTTCTGTCGGGACATACTCGGTTTCACTGGGTGCATCGAACACTGCTGGCAGCAATACAACCACCAAATCAAAATATATCACGGTTACTAATGTTGCCACCTCACCTATCGCCTCGTTTACCGCAGACATACAATCCGGAACCGCTCCGCTCTCTGTCCAGTTCACAGACTCCTCAACAAATTCCCCGACCGGATGGCAGTGGTCGTTTGGTGACGGGATACTAAACACCGAACAAAACCCCTCGCACACTTACACAAAAAGCGGCACCTATTCGGTCAGCCTGATGGCACTAAATACGGGAGGCCACAACACCACAATCAGACCGGGTTATATTTCCGTTTCTGCACCGGCCGCCACGGCTACTCCGACTCAGGTCACCACTACGCTGAGTACGACCGTACAACCGACGGAAACCCGGGTCGTAACCGAAACAACAGTTCCGCCGGCTTCGGGCGGCGGGTTATCGTCATGGACCCTGCCCCTTATTGGAGGTGTGATCCTGGTACTTGTTATCATTGCACTTGTTCTTCGTGCAGGAGGACGATCCGGGGGAGGTAAGAGGAGATCGCGTGGCCGTGACCTGTAAGGCATTCCTGCATACCGGGGATTCCCGAATCTTTTTTTAAATGAAAATTACTGCACTGTATAAAACCTCTTTCATCATATGCAGCCCCCCTCTTGCGTCACCAGTCCCCCGAGGGTGACAGGGAGCTGTGTGATGTATCAGAAGTACCTTTACAAAATCTTAACATATTTCTGTATGGATAATAAGGCACTATCACAACCGGGAGATGCCACAGCGGAGGGGGCATCACAAAAAGGAATCAAATGAGTTTTACAGAGCCAAAATTTCCAAAAAACCTGCCACATACATGAATAAAATTTAAATAATATTAAACCGTCTTGAAAAACAGGGATGCTGGGACAGGTCAGTGTCCACAAATAATAGGGAGAGAACATGAATTCCCAACGATCAAATGACCTTGGATTCACCGGTCTCGAGGCTGCAATTGTGCTAATCGCATTTGTTGTTGTCGCAGCGGTGTTCTCGTATGTAGTGCTCGGCGCTGGTTTCTTCACCACGCAGAAAGCACAGGAAACCGTGCATACCAGTGTCCAGCAGGCCAGCTCGACTCTGGAAATTGTAGGGAATGTGTATGGTACAGGTTCAACTGCCAGTGTCTCGTACATTAACTTCACCATGGCATTGGCACCGGGCGGCACACCCGTAGATTTTGGCAGGGTAATATTGACCTACAGCAATGCAACCGTTTTAGAGACATTAAACCAGACGGGTGGAAAGTATCCCCGTGAGCCAACCGGTGCAGGATACTGGGCAGTCCATAAAATCAACAATGATGTGGGTACTGGCAACCGACTGCTGGAAACAGGAGAGCAGTTCGAAATTTCAGCCGAGCCCACGAACCCGATCTACCCTAATGACAAGTTCACCCTTGAAATCAAGCCTGGCGTTGGTGCAGCATTAGGTATTACCCGGTCAGTCCCCGGTGGACTTAACCAGGTAAACATTCTCTATTAATCTTTTTTCATAGCTCCATTCAATCCACGCTCGGGGGGATTTCTACCGGGCCAGCCATTTCAAGTTGTCAAGAAAAAAAGTGGAAAACTCCCTGTTATCATACCATTTTTTCCCGGCTGACACACTCGAAATCGATAAACCCGTTATAGGGATCGGTTTTTAAGAGCCGGACACGCACTTTCTGGCCGACCAGAAGTCCTCGTTCACCCTTCACAACCCGGCCTTCGGCCGGGGGTGCAAGGAGCCGCACATACGTTCCCTTGTCCGCGGCCCCGGTCACAAGGGCATCGAAGGTTTTGCCGATACTGTCCTGGAGCAGCATGGCCGCAACCGACTTTCTCATAAAGCGTTTGACCTTCTTTGACGCCTTCTCGCGGTCGGTCAGCCACAGGGCCCGGTCTGACAACTCTCCCGGTGAATAGGGACAGGATTTTCCCGTCAGGATCGCCTTGATGAGGCGCTGGTTAATAATATCGACGTAGCGCCGGTTCGGGGCCGTTGCATGGGTGTAATCAATGACCGCAAGGGCAAAGTGACCGGCCGGGGCAGCGCCCGGTTCAAGCATCATGTACTCGCCGGGCCCGAGCAGTTTTACCACGGCAAGAGACAGGTCAGGGAAATGGAGGGGATCGGCAGCCTTTTCTTTGAGGAGGAATTTTGCAAGGGCTTTTGCATCCGGCTTCTCCGGCAGGGTCTCGCCACGGGTAGCCGCGGTAAGAATGATCCCGGCCCAGTTCCGGGGCGTCTTTACAACTCTCTGGATCATCGGCACACCGCCAGCGCCCAGCCGGGCGACCATCGTCCCGTTCGCTGCGACCATGAACTCTTCAATCAATGCCCGGGCCGGATTCGTCGTCAGGGTGACAAGTCCCCTGACCTCGCCATTTTCCAGAACCACCTCGGGCTCTACGGTTTCCAGCTCAAGTGCACCCTGGTCACGCCGGTATTTCCGCAGGAGCTGCGCTGCATCGTTCTGGAGACGGAGCTGCTCTTCAAGCCCGGCGACCTCTTTTACACCCCTGGGGAGGGGGCCGGTGCCTTCCAGCCAGGTACCCACATCGTTGTACACGAGTTTGGCCTTGTTGCAGACCAACGCCCGACGCACCTCTCCGGGAGAGAAAACCCCGTCAGGTTTGACGGTAAATTCAATAATGACTGCCATCCGGTCCTTTCCCTGAAGCAGGGATGTGAGCCCGTACGAGAGCCGTGCGGGCAGCATGGGAAACGTGAGAATGCCGGTATAGACCGAGGTTCCGTTGTGGGCAGCATATTCATCGGTGGGCGACTGCTTTTGTACGTACGAATCGACATCTGCTATGGCGACCCGTACCCGGATCGTGCCATCGGGATTGCGCTCGCAGTATTCAAGCTGGTCGAGATCCTGTGAATCATGGTTATCAATCGATGACCACATGAGCGCCCGGAGATCGTGGGTGTCTTTTTGAATGTCGGAAAAGACCCTCTCCTGCATCGCATTGACCTCGTCAATAACGTGAGGGGGGAATCGTGGTTCAAAACCGTACTTTTCCATCGCATGCCACGCGATGGTCTTGAGATCGATATCGTGTTGGGGCGGGTGGTGGTTCTTCATTTCAACAGGGTGTTAGTATCTTTTAATTGCATAAAAACTTCTGGAACCAGCCGGGTTCAAGAGGTACTGTACCATATGCCCACGCATCCCCGGAACACGCCATAAAAATGGTGACTGATCAGGGAGCGGGGGAAATTTCAATACTCCCGCCGGGCTTGAGGATCTTTACCGTGAGATCTGTTGTCCGTTCAAGAGCGGTCTTGAATGACACCGGGTCTGCCGTAATTCTGTCCCATGTGTTGTAGTGGATCGGTATCACGGTCTTTGCCCCGACAAAGTTTGCCGCCATCATTGCTTCCCGTGTCCCCATGGTGTATCTTCCCCCGATCGGGAGGAGTGCAACATCGGGGTGGTACAGTTCCCCGATCAGTTTCATGTCCGAGAAGAGCGCGGTATCTCCCGCATGATACACGGAAATATCGTCCATACGGATTACATACCCTGCCGCAGCCCCGCCGGGCAGGCTGCCCGCCGCTGTATCAATCCCGGCTGAATGCACCGCAGGGGTCATGGTAAAAGAGACCCTGCCGATGCTGATCGTCCCGCCAATGTTCATCCCTTCGGCAGGGACCCCCTGTGCCTGGAGATAACGGGCAATCTCACCGATCGCAACCACGGGTTTTTTAAGCGCCACCGCCTCTCCGAGATGGTCGCGGTGCCCGTGGGTAACCGCAACGATATCCGGGTCCGTGGATGCTACGCTGTCATCAGGCACGAAGGGATCGATTAAGACTTTTTTTGTGCCACAAAGCAGCACGCATGAATGGCCAAGCCAGATAAGATGCATATATGCAGATAGTAGCGCCGGGGGGAAGAAATTTTTTATCCTAAAGGTACGCGGATCACCCGCAAGTTATGTGCAGCATGGCTGTCGCGATGATTCGATAGCGTTAACGGGGGGATA
>JBAZHU010000027.1:0-11672 GCA_041652215.1 Methanoregula sp.
TGATATGCACCAGTGTCCACACCGTACTCGATGATCCCCATGATCCGAAGCCTCACCCCGTGCTCGGAGAACTCCACTTTTTCTGCACGAATTCCCAGACGGACCGGCCGTTTCTCTGCCTTTTCAGGACGAATCTTGTCGGTCGCTGATTCAACGCTCCGAAATGTCGTCGCAAACACCAGGTCCCCGGGCGCGATAAGGTGCTGGAGGTGCCAGAGGTCATCAATGCTCTCCGGCAGGAGCCGGATTTCGCCTGAATTGTCCTTAAGTTCGCCGTACTCCGCTTTCATGGCGTCCCTAAAATATCAGAACCGCCGGGCGGGACAAATGCCGCCACCGAGTCGGTATTTAAGATCCCTTTGAGCAGTTTTTCCTCTTCTGGACTTATGCTCTGCTTCAGGAGACGCAGCACTTTCTTTGCCACATCGTTTGGCTCGTACTGGCCGGGTTTCAGCTCGGCAAATGCCTTTGTCCGCGACCGTATCAGCGCAGGGGGTCCGCCGATCACGGCAGCCTGCGGCTCCAGTACGAGGCCAACGCCAATTGCAAGGGGGACATCGCGGTAATAGGTGCGTTCACCCCGGACGATAAACGATCCACGGGTGACAAACTCACCCGACTCCGGGGTCTTACTGACCTGGCCTGGCAGTGCACTGTACACATCGGCAGAAAAGTGCCCGCTCCGCCACGCGCCGGAGTACGATGCGGCAAACTGCGCCACTTCGTCCATCTTCTCCGTTTTGCCCTTTACGATCACGACACTTGCCCCATGCACATCCGCATGCACGAAAAGATCGCCACCGGTCAGGTATTTCTTGACCAGTTCCTCGTTCTGCGATGCGTCGCGGCCACCCAGCACTACGATACCGTCACTGGTCACAAACCACCGGAACCGGTGGTACCACAGTTTCTTCATCGGTACAATATCATGGTGTACCACTTTTTTCTTCGGCTTGATGGTTTTCATTGCCGCAAGGGCGCCCTCTTTCTTCTTCTTAAACTTTTTTATGACATCGTAGTACCGGCCTGCATTCTGCTCGACACTGTCGTGGACGAAGATCTTCACCTTCTTCCCCATATCGATCTCAACGGCCGCCTCTTCCGGATGGAAAGCCACGATCCGTTTTGCATCTGCCGTGGAAGTATCCTTAAGGTGGTGCTCGATCTCCTGCCACGAAAGGCGTTTGCTTGCGGCATCAAGCGATGAAATGACCTGCGCAACGAACTGGTAATTCTCGTAGATCGTGGTTACAATTTCTTCGGTCTTTTTGATCTTGTCATCAAATTTTTTTATTGCAGTTTCCTGGTACTTGTGAATTCGTTCCGCTTCAGAAAGCTTTGGTTTTGCCGCAATCTTGACTTTCTGGGCCTTTGTCATCGGGTAAAATGCATCGAGTGCATCGGAAAAACCGGGGAACTGTACGCCGGGTTCCATCATCCCCCCGGTTTTTTCCGATAGTACTACCGGCTCGCAGCTGGCAGCAGAAACAACCGGACACCCTGCATGCTGCACTTTCTCAAAAAGGGCCTGGACCGCACCAAAGACCGGAACCGGATCGGCCTGTAATGCAGGAATTGCCTTGTCGATCCCGGCAGTCCGGCACACGTACTCCGCGTAGGTGCCCCCGAGCATTCCGGCAATCGCAAGGGTCCGCACGAGATCCCGGTCGTCACCGGCAAGGATTGTTGCAAGGTTTTCCAGAGACCCGGTCGGGTCGGTGCTGCTCATTGTGTAGGTTGCTTCGGGCACGATGTCGCGATCCTTGAACCGGTGGTGACGGAGTGGTTTTATGATCCGGTAGGACTCGTCGGTGAGGATTATATTACCCTCATCAAAGAGTTCGATGATGAGCCGGTAGGTAAGTGTTCCTTTGCCGATATCAAAGATAAGAATCCGTTCCAGCCCATGCTGTCGGATTGCAAGTACCTTGCCGCCGGAAATATATTTACGCAGGAGCATGGCAAACTGAGGTGGGTTTTTCGGAGGGGGCGGAAAATTTTTCACCAGGTGCGCCCTTCGGCCGGCCTCAATGAGCAGCTGGTACTTCGCATGGTTCTCCCCGTTTAACCGAATTCCAAGAGTGCGGGTTTCGAACTGGTAGATTTTATCGATCCAGAGCGGCAGCCTGGCGCAGAGCTCATATGTCACCGCCCTTACATCGATCCCGCTCATACCCTGTGCAGTTGCCATGGATTATACCAACTTACATATGGCTTGCGCACTAAAAAATAAGACTACCGGGTGTAGCAGGATGACCGAAGACGTGCACGTGGAAGAGCAGCCAACCCTTTCCCCGAAACAGAAGACAAAACTTGAAAAGCAGGCCGAACACATCGAACGGATCAAGCAGACGGTTGTTGCCTGCCTGATCGGTATCTTTGTCGGGATCCTGTCGTATTACCTCCAGATTACGGTAAAAAGCGATATCGGGCTCCTTGCCTTCATGCTGATGCTTGCCGGGGTTGTTGTCCAGCGGCATATCTTCATGCTGATGCATATGGACACCTCAAAACTGGGTGCGAAGAACTGGTTTTACCAGGGTTTCATGACCTTTGCGTTCTGGTTCATGTCCTGGACCATCCTGCTCTCAACAATGACCGTATAATTTTTACTTTTTAGAGATACCCATGAGAATAGCCATCGTCCATAAGGATCGCTGCCACGCAAAGAAGTGCGGGACGGAGTGTATCATCTACTGCCCCCGGGTCCGGACCGGTGACGAGACGATTATCATCGGTGAAGATGGCAAGGCAGTCATATCCGAAGAACTCTGCGTCGGTTGTGGTATCTGTATCAAAAAATGCCCGTTTGACGCCCTCGATATTGTGAGTCTTCCCGAAGAACTCGAACACCCCACGCACCGGTATGGAAAGAATGGCTTTGCACTCTACGGGCTTCCCATCCCGGTGCAGGGAAAAGTCACCGGGATTCTTGGTGCAAACGGTATCGGGAAAAGCACGGCGGTAAAGATCCTGTCCGGGCAGCTCCGCCCGAATCTCGGGAATTTTGACAATGAGGTTGCCTGGGAAGAGATCCTGAAACGTTATGCTGGGACCGAACTCTTCGATTACCTCCAGACCGTCTCAAAAAAGAGCAAAAAGATCGCGGTCAAGCCGCAGTATATTGATTTCATCCCGAAAGTTTTTACCGGTACGATCCGCGAGCTGCTCAGAACCACGGACGAGCGGGGCAAACTTGCAGAACTCGTTCCCGTGCTCAAACTTGACGCAATCCTCGACCATAATATCAGCACTTTAAGCGGGGGAGAACTCCAGAGGGTTGCAATCGCTGCATGCCTTGCCCGGAACGCCGACCTCTACTTCCTCGACGAGATCACGCCGTTTTTGGATATCTACCAGCGGATTTCGGCGGCCAAACTTATCCGCGAGCTGGCGACGGAACGTCCCGTCGTGATTGTCGAGCACGATCTCGCCATCCTCGATATGCTTGCCGATACGGTACATGTAGGATACGGCAAGCCGGCAGTATTTGGTGTCATCACCCGACCAAAGGGCGTGCGCGTAGGCATCAACCAGTACCTCGAAGGATATCTTGCGGAAGAGAACGTACGGTTCCGCGACTCCCAGGTTGTCTTCGAAAAGCGGGCACATGAAAAGGGCTCTAAAAGAGAGGATCTGGTGGAAATACCTGCACTTACCAAAAAATATGATACGTTCCACCTTACGATTGCGGGCGGGACGATTAAAGCCGGGGAGGTGCTGGGGGTTATCGGAGCAAACGGTATGGGGAAGAGTACCTACGCAAAACTACTGGCCGGGGAGGAGAAACCAGATACCGGCACCATGGATCTTAAGCTCAGGATCTCCTACAAGCCGCAGTACATCAAGCCCGATACATCGGATTCTGTCGAGTTGTATCTCCGTAAATGTACCAGCAAATTTGATACCTCTTATTACCAGCACGAGATTCTCGAGCCTCTTTCGCTTTCAACCATCCTCCAGTCACCGGTCGACTCCTTAAGCGGAGGTGAACTCCAGAGGGTAGCGATCGCCGCGTGCCTCTCACGAGATGCGGATCTCTATATCCTTGACGAGCCCAGTGCCCATCTCGATGTCGAGCAGCGCGTGAAGGTCACCCGGCTCATCAAGCATCACGCAGAAGGAAAAGCCGTGGCGATCCTCGTAATCGATCACGATATCTATCTCATCGACATGATCAGCGAACGCATACTCGTCTTTGAAGGCGAGCCCGGCGTTGAGGGTACCGCTGCCGGGCCCTTTGCCATGAGGGACGGCATGAATCGGTTCTTAAAGGCACTTGACGTCACGTTCCGGCGGGATCAGACGGGTCGGCCCCGGATCAACAAACCGGACTCATTTCTCGACCGGGAACAAAAGAGCCGCGGCGAATATTATTATTACGCCGCCGATGAGGAATAATCGCACAATTATCGTTTTATAAGATTTGTTTTACCCTCATCATCATCCCTGCGCCCTTTTTTTTAGGACGTGGGGTGAAGGAACGAGAAGAACCCGTAGATGGCAGCGAAGATTTGATCAAATTGCGATGCAGCAGCCTGTTGCGGTACTATGGCGGCTGCTTTCGTTGGTGAAACATCCTGTGACATAGAAACGGGTGGCATCGGAGTGGGAGTCGCGGTCATGGACTCAATGGCGATGAGGGGATCTGTCGATACCTCCCCGGCATAGTACCCGACATCATCCTGCGTCGAGAACCAGAGCCTGTTTTCGGCATCAGTGAAAACTGTCCTGATACCCTGAGAACTCCCAAATCCTTCAAATGCACCCCAATGATCGGTGATCTGTCCATTCACCCAGACATAAATGCCGTTATCAGTTGCCACATAGAGTGTGCCATCTGATCCCCCGGCCACATCATTGATTGCAGAGTTACCACCACCAACATCAGATGTGCTCACGAGGGACGTAAACCCCGTAGCGGAGTCATAATGCGCTACCTGCGTGGCATTATAGAAGTATGCCCCCCCCAGCGGATCCCGCCGGACATGGCCAAGCAACCCGAAAGGATCACTGTTCCTCTCTATTTGGTCGAAGCGGACGGTGTCGTTTAATGCCGTCACTCGCCAGAGGCCTTCCCGACCTGTTGCAATGAGAAGGGAATCGGTCGCGCTGTCAAGTACCATACTGTCGGCCTCATAAAAACCCGGCCCGTTGCGGGAGTGGGGAGCAAACCACGTCCACGTACCGTTGTGGTACCGGTGCAGCGCTGCATTTCCGGTCGCAACCCACATATCGTCGTTCCATCGCTGGAGATCCCTTATTTCAAGGCTTTTTAAGAGTTCCGGGTCCCGTATAACGCTATACTCATACCCATTATAGATCTGAAGTCCACCCCCAAAACCTATCCAGAGGTTGCCAGCGGTATCGTACTCAAGGGAGGTTACATAATCATCCATCAGACCCACAGAGAAATTGTCCCGGTTAATATGCCGTGTGCTCCAGCTCCCATTGTAGGTTGAAAGGCCAAACGCCGTGGCAACGAGGACTTCTCCCCGGGGCCCGTTGATAATGTCGGTTATCTGGGTTGAATGAATCGAACCGGACTCCGGACGAAACAGGTGGATACCTGCCTGGTACACCGGATGTGATGCTGACACGGATGTATCCGCTACGTTCTCTGTCCCGGCTGCAACCGGTACAATGCATAACAGAATGAAAAGACAAAAAAAGAGCTCAAATCTCGTGGGCCGCGCCATCCGCGCTCCTGACGGTGACCTTCCCGTTCTCGTCCGGATAGAAGGCCACAGTCCTGCCGGATTTCCCCCCAACCTCTTCTGCGACAATCCGCATATGATTCTCTGCAAGGATTGCCCGGACTTTTTCTGCATTCCGCTCGCCGATATTGAGGTTATTGCCAAAATATTCAAACATGCAGGCTCCGCCGGCCATTTTCACCACAAGCGATGCCTTGCGACAACCCATTTCGGATAGTTTGTTGAGCAGAAGGGGAACGGCGGTATCCGCATATTTTCCCGGTCGATCAGAACGCCCGGAACTTTCGGGCAGCATGATATGCACCATCGCACCGATATGGCGATCCTTGTCATACAGTGTCAGGCCGATACAGGAACCAAGGCCGATCGCCATCATGGGTACAGAACCCACGTGGTAATCACCAATCCCGATCATAACGGGTAGTTTGTTTGGAGGGGCTGATTCAGTCATTAAAGGTTCCGTGGGGATCAGCTGGATTTCATCAGGTTTTCCAAAAGTTCGACAATCTTTTTGAGCGTGCTTATTTCAGGCATCATAATGATATCGCTGTCGACCTTGTGCTCCGCGCAGACCAGTTCTGTAGAGAACAGCATGACTTCGTCAACCTCTTCTGCCATCTGTGCAATGAGCGACTGCATGGCAGCATGCGCCATATCGATGGTGAGTGACGGGGGCGAAGGGAGCATGATAAACCCAAGGAGTTCTGCCGTGGCATCGAGAAATGCCGAAGCCATGATATTACCGACCTCCAAAAGAGCGCTCTCGTCCATCTCATTAAGCGGCCGGTCGGGATCGGTCAGCCCCAGCATCGTATTGGTCAGGTGGACTGCCGACTTCCGGGATATGTAGAAGATGATATACCCCCCATGAGGAATTTCTCCCTGCAACTCAAAGACCACGAGCGCTGCTGATTCCTCCCCGATGTGGCTTGCGAGCTGGGCAACATCCACTACCTTGATCTTGGGGACACTCATCTCAACCGGGCTTGACAGCATCTGGGAAAGGGTGGTCGCAGCATGGGCAGCCCCGATATTTCCCAGTTCCTGCATTGCATCCATCTGAACTGCTGATAGTTTCATAGTTTGTTCATTCCTGCATCGTGTTTACATCAAGAACCGGCACCACATCTCCATCCCCAAGGATGGTAACCCCGCTGATCCCTTTGGTGGTTCCGATAAAACTGCTCAACGGCTTTACAACAACTTCCTGCTGGCCTTCAACCGCATCGACGGGAATACAGCATTTTCGTTTCTGGTACTGAACGACAATGAGGATCTCGCACCGGTCCGAACTCCCGACCATATCATTAAGCCAGAGGATCTGGAGCACTTCATCCCTGATCGTGGTCACTTCACCGCTCCCGATACGATGCGTCGCGTCCTTTTTGAAGTTTGCCACTTCAACGATGCTGCTTATCGGTATCGCCAGGCGTTTGTTGCTGATCCGGACAATCATCACGTCAACGATCGCCATGGTAGGGGGAAGCAGGAGTTCAAACGTACTCCCTTTACCGGGAGTTGTCTCCACTTTGATGGTACCTTTGAGCGATTCGATCGCCCGTTTTACTACATCGAGACCTACGCCTCTCCCCGATATATCCGTGATCTTGTCAGCCGTGGAAAAACCTGGCTGGAAGAGCAGATCGACTGCCTGTTCTGTAGTAAGTGTTGCGGCAGTCTCTGTAGAGATCAGCCCTTTTTCCACGGCTTTTTTCTTGACTTTCTCCACATTGATACCGGCGCCATCGTCGGTCAGTTCGATGATTACATTATCCCGGTCGCGGTGAGCTGACAGTCTGACAAGACCTTTTCTGGCCTTACCCGCCCGTTCACGGATTTCCGGGGCCTCGATCCCGTGGTTTACGGCGTTCCTTATCAGATGGAGCAGCGGATCATTGAGGCCGTCCATCACGCTCCGGTCAAGTTCCGTCTCCCCGCCCTCCATGATAAACTCGACCTCCTTATGATCGTACTGGGCGACATCGCGAACGACCCGGGGGAGACGGTTAAAAATATGGGAGAGGGGGATCATGCGGATGGCCATCATAAGGTTCTGGAGTTCGGATACCGACCGATCCACCATGCTTATCGCCTCTCCCATCTCTTTTATTTTGTGCTCTTCAGCGATCTGCTTGAGACGGCCCCGGTTAATCACCAGATCCTCGACAAGGTTCATGATATGATCGAGCTGGGTAATATCAACCCGGAGATTTTTAATCTCCCGGGTCTTATCCGCGGCCACAGGTTGTTTCCTGTCAGATTCTGCCGGTTTTTTGGCCAGACCGGGGTCAGACGGCGATGCTACGACCGGCGTTTCCCGCAGCTGGATCTCCACCGATGCAATCTCCGTTCCCAGCGCAGCTGTTTTAAGTGCCTCTTCCCCCGCATCGCTGGCAATCGTGAGATGAACGGTCCCATCAAATTTACCTTCATCGATGGCTTCCTTTGACGGCTGTATGGATCGGATCGTACCCAGTCCTTCCAGGTTCTGTATTGCTATGAGTGCCCGGACATCTTTCATCATGCAGTCCGGAGCGACTATAATGGTCATCGTGAATTCCGGCCCGGCATCTGTTGCAGGAAGTTCTAATGTCGGGCACTCTTCCCCGGCACGTGTTGCCTCCTGTCGGGGGGGAATTTCGTTTTTCTCATGGCCGGGGGTAGCACTATGCTGTTGCAGCCAGGTACGCAGTGCCTGAACCTGCTCATCAGGATTTTTAGACGAGGAATCGCCACCGGCTTCGATATCGTCAAGCATCTCTTCGATGAGATCGGTACAGGCAAGCAGGATGTTTTCCAGATCTTCGGACATCTCGGTACTGCCGTTCCGTATCAGCTGGAACACGTCCTCCATGGTATGGCAGAGACGCTCCATGTCCGCAAAACCCATGGATGCTGATGCACCTTTGAGCGTATGGATCGACCTGAAGATCTCGTCAATGGCATCCTGGTCGGCACCATTTTCCAGTACCAGGAGGTTCTTGACGAGGTTTTCATGGTTTTCACGGGATTCCGCAACAAACAGTGACCGGTACTGCTCAAACTCAGACATGTGAATCCTCTACCATTTTCATCACAATCCGTTCCACCGCACCCGGGATCTTTTCGAGCGGGAGTACTTTATCCACAGCATTTTTCTGGATGGCAGATCGCGCCATGCCATAGACAAGGCAGTCTTTCTGATCGCAGATAATGCTTGTTCCTCCGGCATTTTTGATAGCTGCGGCCCCGGCCCCTGCATCGTTACCCATCCCGCTTAAAATAACAGAAACGATATTTTTTCCAAATACCTGCGCAGCGGACTCAAAGGTCTTGTCCACGGCAGGCCGTACACCGTGGATCGTTGGCGCGTTGGAATGAATGATTCTTCCCGTTCGTTTCCCGTCAGCAGTCATTGCTGCCCCGATCATGGTGTGAACACCGGCCTTTGATAGGTATACCGAACCTGTTTTAAGGGTATCTCCGTTCTCGGTCTCCTTCACCGGCAGGTGGGCGATACGGTTGAAACGGGCTGCAAGCGGTGCAGTAAACCCGACCGGCATATGCTGAGTAATAATAACACTGGCGGGCAGATCGGCGGGCAGTTTTGAAAGTAATGAATCAAGCATCGGCGGACCACCTGCGGATGAACCGATCAGGACAACCCGTTCGGCGTTCCCGTCTTTGTGCGGGACTACTGGTACCAGTTCTCGTCTCTGGGGCTGATCGGTAATGAGATGGTGTATCGTTGCGACCAGTTCATCTGCGATCTGCCGTAGCTGCGGGATATCCTTTGGCTTGAGCATAAAGTCATCGGCACCCAGCCGAATTGCCTCGGAGGTCATCTCTGCGCCTTCCGATGTGAGCGAACTCAGCATAAGGGTTTTCGGGTGCCACGCTGCTGTTTTAAGTTCACGCAGCACATCAAGGCCGTTCATTTTGGGCATTTCAATGTCCAGCGTGATGAGATCTGGTTTGAGGGCGTTGATTTTTTCCAGTGCCTCAACGCCGTTTGATGCAGTTCCCACTATCTCAATGGAATGATCCTTTTGCAGCATGTCCCGGATGACGGTCCGCATGAATACGGAGTCATCGACAATGAGAACCTTTGCCATGGCCAGCCTAGGTCGCGAGCACGTTTTTTACTTCTTCGAGAACCTTTGGAGCCTGGAACGGCTTGACGATATATCCCTTGGCGCCACTTTTTATAGCCAGCTTGACCATCTGTTCCTGTCCGACGGCAGTACACATGATCACACGTGCGGCAGGATCCAGCTCTTTAATTGACTTGAGCGCTTCAATCCCGTTTACCTTGGGCATGACCACATCCATCGTGACAAGGTCAGGTTTCAGTTCCTTGTATTTCGCTACCGCCTCTTCACCGTTTGCAGCCTCTCCGGCTATTGTATGGCCCCCGGAGAAGAGAATATTTTTAAGAAGGGTTCGCATGAAGAGCGTATCATCCACGATCAGAATGGTTCCCATGGAGTATCAGACAGAGTATTGGTATATCATGCTATAAATGAGTGATGGATTTATAACGGCGAGAATTTTAGTTTGTTTGGGATTTTGTGGCATCAGAAATATAGCGTACCCCTTTTGTTGTCAGCTGGACTTCGCGCCGTATCGTGATCACTTCAGCGATCCCCAGTTTAATGATCCTGTCGTAAATTTCATCGAGTTGTTTATGGGGAAGGGTAAGCATATTCTCGATAGCATGGGAGTCCATCCCCGAATACACCAGCATTGCCACCTGCTGGGCGACGGCATCCAGTTCGTTGCCATTCATATCCATCCCTTTCGTGGCGTCTTTAAGGAAATTTGCAAGTACCTGGAGAGTGGAGATGGGACAGAGGACAAGACTCGACACTACTTCCCCGGACTCCACATGATCGATCCTGACAACATCGGTCTGCTTGCCCTGAACATCCCGTTTTGTCAGTTCAATTGCCGCGACATCCGTAAGGGGGACACAGATCTGTTTTGCCACGCTTACAAACCAGATACCGGTTTTTACCACCACTATACTGCCTTTCTCCCATTGCGCATTCTTATCGAGGACACCCCCCCGTATGGCAGGGGACATAAAATATGCCATGAGCCGGTAGGCATTGCAGTTGGCAAGGATAAGCCGTTTTAAGATGATGAGAACTTTTTCAACACTTGCAATCCGGATAACAACATCAGGAGTTCCTTTTGCTGTAATGACGAGGATATTCTTTCTTTCTTCAAGATCAAAGACCGATTTGAAGAGGACTTCCTTTTCAACCGGCGCAGGAAATGAGATCCGGTCTTCGCCGACCCCGGCTTTTAGGACAATCCATTTGCCGGCATGTTCGATTTTTAGAGGCACTTCTTTCATGGGAAACTCACATGAGGATTCTGATGTATCTGGCGCTTTTTCAAATACTGATATTTGTTGGTGCACAGATCTATTTCATACCCTGTGTTGACGATGAAATTTTCTTCTTTACACCTTTGCCTGCGGCATTAAGCTGCTCCGACATTTCCAGAAGTTCTTTTTCGATATCTGTTGCCGGTGCCCTGAAATCTTTTAAATCGCGGAGCAGGCTGACATCCTGCTCCTTTTTTACCTGCTTGATGTCGGAGGCAAGCGAACTGAGCATATCCTCATCAGAGCCGATGGAGGTTCCTGAGGCAAATGAAGACATATCGGACTGATCACCGTCAACAATGGTGGCTGATTGGCCGGCAAGAGTTATCGGCGTCGCCGGAATGAGCCCGCCGGATCCAGACGCAGGGGCTGCAACCACCCGCACAGGATCCGGGGACACCGGTTCATCTGTACCGCCGTCATCCCCCAGATCAATTTCATCCAGGTTTATACTGTCAAGATCCCCCATTGTATCGTCAACGGTTTCCGCTCCATCAGGGCCCTGGAGTTCATCAGCACGGGTGTCTGATGCATTTGCCTTGAGAATTGCATCCGCATCAGCGGACAGCTCATCCGGCAGG
>JBAZHU010000028.1:0-11653 GCA_041652215.1 Methanoregula sp.
CATTTCCGGTGTGCCGTACCGGTATTCGATGGGGTGGACTGCCATGAGAACAGATGGGTTGTATGGGAATATTAGATTTGAGCCTCTTCGTGCAAAACTGTTTGAGGCATATCCGACGCCCATAAAACCCTTCAGCGCCAAACGTATTCCAGCAATGGACAGTTTTGATCCTTTCTTCCCGTACGCGGAATACCGCCCCCACCAGCGCGAGATGCTCGCATTTGCCGCAGAAGTCGCACGCGACGGCGGGATTGGCATGATCGATGCACCGACCGGGAGCGGAAAGTCGAGCGTTGTTGCGTCCCTGCTTGCCGAGCGCAACAACCGAAAACTTGTGATCGCTGTCCGCACGGTCAGCCAGCTTACCACCTTTATCCGGGAACTTGCACTTGTCAAAAAAAAGCAGCCGAAGTTAAAGGCTGTGTACCTTGTGGGGAAAAAAAGCATGTGTCCCCTGGGCGGCGAAGGGGACGTGTACCGGCGCTGTGAGGGGGTAAAGACATTCTCGTCCGCGCTCATGCGCGAGCGGGCGGAGAAAGGAGCCCTTGTCCCAATAAAGGATCCGTTCATCGTCCAGCAGATACGGAGAATGGACCGCGAACACCCGATCATCTGCCCGTATTTTATTGCGAGCAGGATGTTCGTGCCCGGGGACACGGGCGGCCTCAAGATGGTGCCTTCGACAACGGTGCGCTCGAAGTCAGAGCGGGTGCTTGCCGATCCCGTCCGGCCGCAGGAACTGACCGGTTTTGCCGGCGACATCTGCCCGTACGAACTGATGATGCATGCCGCAAAGAATGCTGATGTGATCATCTTAAACTACCACCACCTCTTCGACCGCGAGATTCGCGAGCAGCTGTATGCGAACCTCAATGTCGAGTCCCAGGATGTGATGCTCTTAATCGACGAGGCCCATAACTGTGGGGATACTATCCAGTCGATTGAGAGCATCGGGCTTGCGGAAAAGGATCTTGAGCAGGCAATCCGCGAACTCTCGGGAATGAAACGCCACCATAAAGGGGCAGAGGCGGTGCAGCACGTCCTTCCCCGGCTCACCGGGTTTATCCGGGGACTGGTAAACTCGACAGAACCTGAGGACTGGTTCGATCCTGGTATCTTTGATCGGATGATCGTTAAAGGCTCACTCTGGAAGGACATGGACGATATCGTGGATGAACTCATGGGACTTGCCGAGACGATCCGGGACCGGAACCAGAAAGCGGGGGAATTCCGCGAGACGGCAATCGAGCGCCTTACCGTTTTCATGTACCGTCTCTCGCAGTCTGCCCACAATCCTGCGTACCTGACAATTTACAAAAAGACCGAGGAGGGGATCATCCTTGAAGTGAGAAACATCGATCCCTCCGCCCCGCTCACCGAGATTTGCTCGTCACACGCCTGCTGCATTATGATTTCCGGCACGCTCTCCCCGGTAGAGAGTTACCGGCGCCTGTATTTTAACAACGCGAAAGTGTTAACCCTTGCGCTCCCGAATTCGTTCCCAAAGGAGAACCGGCTCATCTGCTGCGCGACCGATATCACTACTGCCTATTCCCTCCGGCAGAACAAGGAGAACACGGACCGGATCGTGCGGTAAATCTCCGCGTTTGCCGCACTCAAAAAGAACCGGGCGATCTACTTTCCCAGTTACCAGATCCTCGAATCCTACGCAGCGCTTGCTGCCGAAACGATCAGCCGCCGCAAAATTTACATTGAACCCCGTGACGCGGCGGGTGCCGGTGCCGCGCTCAACGAGTTTCTTTCCCTGCCTTCGCAGGGTGATTCCGGCATCATGTTTGCCGTGTGCGGCGGGAAGTGGAGTGAGGGTCTCGACTACCGGGGCGAGATGCTCTCCGGGGCGATGGTAATCGGTATTCCTCTTGCTCCCTATAACCGGGTACGAAAGATGGTCATCGAGTACTTCCGGCACAAGTATGGTGAGGAGGGAGAGTTCCTCTGTTATACGCTGCCGGCGATCAACCGGGCACTCCAGGCGCTTGGGCGGGTCCTGCGCACTCCTGATGATCGCGGGGTGCTGGTTTTCGGAGAACGCCGGTTCCTTGAAAAACGCGTGAAATCGGCGCTGCCGGTGTGGATACAGGAAGAGATGATCGAGTGCGACATCACGCAGTTCCGTGAGGTGATCGCGAAATGGAAGTGACCGGCGGGTCGTGCCGGCTCGGGCTCTGGCATGTCCATGTCTGGTGGAGTGGGGATACCATTCACCGTGTCCGGTTCGCTTCCACGGGAATCCCCGGCCCGGTACCGGCGCCGATCCTGAAATACTGTGCCGGTCATATGATCGATCTGTCCGGGCTGGAGACTATCGCATGCGAAGGAGAGACGGTATCCGCCCGGATCTACCGGGCCGTACGGGAAGTGCCATACGGGAGTACCGCAACGTACGGGGAGATTGCGGCAGGTGTAGGGACATCCCCACGAGCGGTGGGGCGTGCGATGGCGCACAACCCGACCCCTTTGGTCGTGCCCTGTCACCGGATCGTGGCGGCAAACGGTATTGGCGGGTTTTCTCCAGCAGTTGAGATCAAGGAACTGCTTCTCGCGCTGGAAAAGAAAGGCAGAAAACGTGCGGGGCCGTGATCACAATGTACGGCAGCCTGCCGGCATCTTTCGGTATCTCTAATTGCCATCCGAAAAAATACTGTAATAATTACTGAGGTATGCGATGAAGGTTCTGGTGCCGGGAGCGGTCGATCGGTCGGTTGCTGCAAAACCCGGCAGGTTCCAAAAATGGCTCGATGCATCGGTAAAAAGGCTTGTTGAGTGCATGGCCCCGACGGGTATCACGGTTAACTCCCGTATTGTCGATTTTGAAATATTTTGTAAACCGGTGATGATTTCGGGAGTACCCTGATGCAATCTGCGATCATACTTGCTGGTGGCGAAGCACGGCGTGCAAATGGTCAGGAAAAATACTTTTTCACCTACGAGGGAAAGACCTTCATCGAACGGCTTGTCGGATCGCTTTCGGGAATCGTGGATGAGATCGTTATTGTCGCCCGCGACCCGGTGCAGTGCACCCGGTTTAGCGATTTTGACGGTGTTACCTGCATCAGTGACATACGGCAGGGTCTTGGTCCTGTCGGAGGACTTCATGCCGGCTCCCTTGCAGCGAAGGGAGAACTAGTCTTCGTATCTGCTTGCGATATGCCCTGCATCGATACGGCGGTGGTCTCGTACCTTTTCGGGGCCATTGGAAAGTACGATGCAGCCATCCCCCGGTGGAATGAACGGATGCTTGAACCACTTCACGCAGTTTACCGGCGGACTGCACTCCTTACCTATCTTGAAAGCCACACCTCCCTTTCCCTGCGTGCCATGATCCAGTCCTTAAACACCCGGTACATCCCTGTTGAGGATCTGCGTGCATTTGATCCGGGCCTCAGAACATTCATGAACATCAACAAACTCGAAGAACTGGAGCACATTAATCGCTCTTCATCAAAAGAGCCCGGGCAGCCGGTCCCGTAACTTCCCCGTCGGTTGCAAAAAGGTGAAAAACGGTACGGTGCAGGTAATCCTCTGCAATTTACCTTTTCATTTCCCGGATTCATTCCTCTAACATTATATGCATTAAGATTCACTCTAAATTATTGAAAGTACAGTGACTGGGAGGGGTCTCCCTTGTCGCACGGAGTGTACAGGTACATGGGACAAGTGTCATGGGATATGGAGGAAGTGCTCCGGCTCTTTATTGTTGCGGTAGCATCGATCAGTGCGATCCTCGGCACCATCTTCTCTCTCACTCATGGCATATCGGCAGTTTTCCCGTTTCTCTATATTCTTCCGATCATCTGTGTCGTTTATTTCTACCCACAGCGTGCAGTCCTCTTCGCACTTGTCCTCAGTATTGTCTATATCAGTCTTGTGTACATACTGGGGGCGTTTGATCCCCTCCTTATTGCCGTTTCCACCGCGTGGTTTGCCATATTTATCACCCTTGCCGTGGTAGCATCTTCATATGCAAACGGGCTTCTGGAAGAAAAAGCGCGGATCCGGCATATTATAGAGAATACCCAGGATGGTATCTTCTGCTTTGATCCCTGTGCCGCACGTATCCGGGGGATTAACCCGAAATGCGCGAAATGGCTTTTATATTCCCGTGAAGATCTGGAAGGCGGACCTGTTGGAACGGTATGGACGGATACGGATGCACAGCGGCGGTTCATGGATGAGGTAAAAGAAAGAAAAACCGGTGTGATGTTTGAATCTCTTTTCCGGCAGAAAAACGGCGGTATGCTCAGGTGTATTCTCTCTCCCCTCTTCGTGACAAAGGATACGGTGCTTTGTTCGGTCGTCAACGTTACCGATGCAAAGGTTGCTGACGAGGAGATCCGTCAGACGCTCGAAGACCTTGAACGGCAGGTGAGGGAACGCACCGCTCATCTTGAAAAGATAAACGAAGAACTTCGTGCCGAGATCATAGAGCGCCGCCAGCTTGAACATACCCTCCTGTCAAGGGAGCTTAAGGACGAATCCGGGCGAGACGAGGAGAAATACCCATGATAACTGACATGTCCCCGGTGAAAAAGCAACAGATTTACTGGACGGTCACGCTCATCATCACGATCATTATCACAATATCCTCGACAGTGTACTCCCTCTCCCGAGGCATTTATGATGTTTTCCCGTTCCTCTATTTCCTTCCTATTATTCTGTTTGTCTATTTTTACCCGGGCCGGGGTGTGCTCTTCTCGCTTGGGATCAGCACAGTGTATATCCTGCTTGTTTACTTTTACAGCGGTTTTAACCCGGATGCCGTGGCAATCTCCACAGCGTGGTTTGTGGTGTTCGTCACCATCGGTGTCGTTACATCATCGTTTGCTGCGGGACTCCGCGAGGAAGAGCGGAAATACCGCGGGATCTTTGAGAACTCACAGGCCGGGATATTTACGTTTGACCGGGATACCCTGAAGATCGCTGAGATTAACCGGAAAGGTGCACAGATGCTTCGGTACGAGCGTTCAGACCTTATCTGTGCTGAGCTGTCGCGCATTATACCCGATGCTGAAAGCCGGGACCGGTTAGTCCGGCAGATCCGGGAGCAGAGAGAAACCGGTGACCTTGAACTTCTTTTTACGGCTCATGACGGAACGATGCGCCAGTTTCTGATCTCTGCATCGGTCACCCCCGGCAATATCGTGATCTGCTCTGCTATCGATATCACATCCCGCAAAATGGCGGAACAGGTAATCGAGAGTGCGCGGGAAGATTTGGAGAGAAGGGTAAACGAACGGACCGAAGAACTTACACGAGCAAATGAGGAACTCACGGCAGAGATTGAGGAACGCAAGCGTTTCGAGGCAGCAATACGGCTCGCTAACCACAAACTTAACACCCTCTCCAGCATCACCCGCCATGATATCCTCAACCAGATTACCGCAGTGGTGATGTATCTCGCGCTTATCCGTGAAGCGGAGACCGACCCGACTCTCATGGGTTACCTCGGAAAGATAGCTGATGTCACCCAGATGATCCAGAAGCAGATACGGTTTACGCGCGACTACCAGTCCATCGGGGAAAGCGAGCCCCGCTGGCATACCATCGGCGCAACGATAAACGGGGTAACGGCCGGAATAGATCTCAAAGGCGTGACACTCGACCGGAATGTCGACGATCTGGAGATCTATGCAGATGTGGGGTTATCAAAAGTATTTGCAAACCTGATTGAAAATGCGCTCATCCACGGTAAACAGGTAACCGTGATCCGGTTTTCGTATAAAGTAACAGAAGGAGATCTTGTTTTCCTCTGTGAAGATAATGGGATTGGTATCCCTGATGGTGCAAAGGGGAGGATATTCAAACGTGAATATTTCCGCAATACGGGATACGGTTTGTTTTTGATCGTGGAGATCCTTGGTATTACCGGCCTTTCCATCAGGGAAACCGGTACACCGGGAAGCGGGGCCCGGTTCGAGATCCATGTCCCCCGGGGAAGTTACCGGTTTACCTCACGAAACTGATATGCCGGGCCTCTCCCTGATTGTATATGCTAAAAAAAGTTCCCCGCCCGGGGAGATCTTGGATATACCCGGCGAATGTTTTTTTGGTCAGATGTTTTTCTTCCTGCCGCTTGCGTCCCTTGTGTAATGCCCGAACTCACTCTTTTTGAGTTGATCCCCGGAAAAGACCGGCCCGTCCCGGCATACCCGAAGGCCGTCGGGGTCGATACAGCAGGAACCACAGATCCCTAATCCACACTTCATGTACCGGTGGAGTGAGAATTCTGTTCGTGCCGAGAATCCCAGACCCTCTATTTTTGCAAACACTGCCCTCATCATCGGCTCCGGCCCGCAGACCGCGATCCTGTCGTAGGTAGCAAGGCTGAGATCAGTCATAAGGTCGGTCACGAACCCGTGTTGTCCCAACGTGCCGTCGTCAGTTGCGATCAGGACATCGGTACTTTCGTCCAGCTGGTCGATAAAGAGCAGTTCTTTCTCGGTTCGTGCTCCCAGAAGCAGGGTCATCACGCAGTCTGATCGGGCAAGCGGCAGGAGAGGAGCCGCACCGACGCCTCCTGCGATGGCAAGCATCTTTTCGCCTCTCGTAAACCCGTTCCCGAATGGCCCCCGTATTCCCAGGGGTTTACCGGCCACAAGGTCGAACATAGCTTCTGTTGCATCGCCGGCTTTCTGGACCGTGACGCTGTTTGCCGAAGAGAGTGCCATGGGGATCTCATCCACCCCCGGCACCCAGACCATGACAAACTGCCCGGGTTCAAAGGAAAACTCACGATCAAAGAAGAATGTTTTAACCGAGGGTGTCTCGGTTTTAATTTCTGTAATGGAAACCTGCACTGGCAGCTGGTCAGTCATGAGCACACCCCACGATCTCTTCAGGGGCGATACCGCCTTTTTTCGTATACAACCCCTCCTTTATGGTCTCAAAGATCCCGATGTCACGCCGCACCGCACTGCCGATCTCGACCGCCTGCGCACCGGCCATCATCATCTCGATGACGTTGTCTGAAGTCGAGACCCCTCCGCACCCGATGATGGGGATGGTGCAGGCCTCGTAGAGTTCGTAGATACAGCGGACAGCGACCGGGAAGATTGCCTCTCCGGATAATCCGCCGTACCGGTTGCCGAGCACCGGGCGCCTGAGTGCTGTCGAGATACGCATGGCTTTTACCGTGTTGATAGCGACAATTGCAGTGGCCCCGCCACGCTCCGCAGCCTTTCCGATCCCGGTGATATCCGTCACGTTCGGGGTGAGTTTTACCCAGGTCGGCATCCCGAGCGCACTCACCGCGCGGGTGCAAGCTTCCACTCGTGCGGGATCGATACCGATTGCAGCACCGTAGCCTTCTGCATGGGGACAGGAAAGATTGAGTTCAAAGCCGGCTGCCTTATCCTTAAACCACCCGGCGACTTCGGCAAATTCTATCGGATTCCCGCCAAAGATACTAACGATCACCGGTTTCTGCCCGAGTTGTGTGAGTTCCTCTACAAAATCCCGCGAAGGGTTCGGGAGTCCCATGGCGTTTAAAATACCGTCGTCAAGCACGGCAACGCAGGGGCCGGCATGCCCGTTCTTCGGCTGTGGGCCGATCGACTTGGTCACCACGCCTCCGGCGCCCCGGGAAAGCATCCTTGATAAGGATGCCCCGGTTGTCCCGAGAACCCCTGCGGCAAGAATGAGGTGGTTATCGAGTGCCACCCCTCCGACCGTCACCGGGCCCGTCATGAGTACGACCATCCATCACAAGATGGACGTGATGTATTATAAAGAGCATCTTTTTTAGAGGATGGCGGGTCTCCCAGTCGGTAGTCACTTAAATTCCGGAGCAGCATACCTACTACGGGAAGAGAAATGGCGCGGCTTGCGGTAGTGGGTGTCGGGAGGATTGGCGGGGAGGTTGCCTACCTTGCTGCCGCTCTGGGACTCGTCGATGAACTTGTCCTGTATGATCGTACCAAAAGCCTTCTCAAAGCTCAGGTGCTCGACATACTGCATACCGGCCTCCCGATTACTGTCACGACCGATGCCCATGATATTTGTGACGCCGACATCTGCGTCTTTGCCGCCGGCAGGCCCCGGACCCCGTCCGTGAAGACCCGGGCAGATCTCCTCGCCATAAATCTGCCCGTGACCCGACAATGCGCCCGGCTGCTCGATGGATTTTCCGGACTTCTTGTCACGGTGACAAACCCCATGGACGTGAATAATTTCCTCCTGCACCAGCTCACCGGCATCCCCCGGGAGCGGTGCATTGGGTTTGGCGGCCAGCTGGACAGCACCCGCTTTGCACTATCCCTCGAAAAGCGGGATCTGAAAGGCCCGGCAATCGTTCTTGGCGAGCATGGGGAGTACCAGGTGCCGGTCTTTTCCCGGCTGTCCGAACCGGTAGCAGAAGTCCTGCGCAACGAGATCCTTTTGGAACTACGCGGTGCAAGCATGGAAGTGATCAAAGGCAAGGGGGGGACGGTCTTTGGCCCGGCATTCCACATCGCATCCCTCATACGGATGCTGCTTACCGATACGCGGGATACTGTTCCCTGCTCTGCGATACTTAACGGCGAGTATGGTATTTCCCAGTGTTCGCTCGGCGTTCCTGCCCGGGTCGGGCGTGCCGGTATTCACGAGATCGTTCAGGGAAATCTTGATGCCTGGGAAGGGGCTGAAATGGCGCAGGCCGGGAAATTTGTCCGGGACCTCTGCCGTACGGTGGTGCCATAGGTTATGCCCGCACAGGTTATGAGATCCGCAGAAACGCTGACTGTCCCTGTTACCCTTGAGGGATCCGGCGCACTGACCATCGCGATTAACCAGGTGGAGTACAGCAACAGTCCTGACGGCCCGTTCATTCACATCTTTGGGCGGGACGCAGAGGGCTTGGCACACCGGATCGATGTGACCGGCTTTCTTCCGTACTTCTACGTGCCCGAGGATCAGATCGGCCAGACACTACCCTCGCAGGCAACGATCGAACCCGATACGGTATACCGTTCGATACGGGGTGAGAAACTCCGAAGACTATACACCGTCCGTCCGGGTGATGTCCGGGCTGTGAGGGAGAGATACCGGCATTTCGAGGCAGATATTCCCTTTGCGACACGGTTCATGATTGACTGCGGCCTCACCGGGGCCGTAACTGTTCCCGGTACAACCGTAGAGTACCATGCTCTTGTGCCTGCCGAAGTTGACGCACCAGCCCGGGTCTGCATGATAGATATCGAGTGCGAAGATGAACGCGGTTTCCCGGACACCCAGCGCGATGCGATCATCTGCATTACCTGCCATGACTCATTTGATGACGATTATATCACCTTTTTGTTCGGTGGAGCCACGATGCCTGTCGAGATCACGGAAAAGGAATCATCCGGTGGTCTGAAGAATGGCTGTTTCCGGAATGGCACCCATACGATCTGCACGTACTCCGACGAAATTTCCATGCTCAAAGCATTCGGTGCGTATATCTCCGAACGCGACCCGGATATTCTTTCAGGGTGGAACTTTGTCGAGTTCGATATGCCCTATATTACCGGGAGGATGGAGAAACTGGGGCTCTCACCGGTCCTGCTCGCCCGCCTTCCCGGCATGACCGAGAGAAACGCGCTTCGCGGCCGGGCGCTCTTCGATCTTCTCACCGGCTACAAGAAGATGCACTCGACCCAGAAAGAATCCTACCGTCTCGATGCGATTGCCCAGGATGAGGTTGGGGAGAGCAAGGTGAGATACACCGGCACGGTCTCCGATCTCTGGAAAAAGCAGCCGGCGCTCCTTGTTGAATACAACTACAAGGATGTCGAGCTCTGTGTTGCGATCAACAAAAAGGATAATATTGTCGGTTTTTACCGGGAGATCGCCCGCTATGTCGGGTGTCCCCTGGATAAGACGCTGAACTCATCAAGCGTGATCGATGTCTACATCTTAAGAAAGGCCCACGGGAAGTATGTCCTTCCCTCGAAGGGCTTTGCAAATGCGGAAGAATTCGAGGGAGCGACGGTATTCGAGCCGAGCAAGGGGGTCCGGGAGAACGTGGTGGTGCTGGATCTAAAATCGCTCTATCCGATGGCGATGATGACAATCAACGCATCGCCCGAGACAAAAGATCCCGATGGCGAACTGATTGCCCCCAACGGTATCCGGTTCAGGAAACAACCCGACGGGCTGACCCGGAGTATCCTCTCGGAACTCTTAAAGGAGCGGGACGCGAGAAAAACCCTCCGCAACACATTCCCCTACGGTTCGCCGCAGTATCTCCTTTACGATATGCAGCAGAACGTGCTCAAAGTGATCATGAACACTTATTACGGTGTCTCGGGCTACACCCGGTTCAGGCTCTTTGACCGGGAGATTGGTGCTGCGGTCACTTCGGTGGGTCGTGCGATTATCGAGCACACCCGTCGTGTTATCGAGCAGCAGGGCTACAAGGTGATCTATGGCGATACAGATTCCTGTATGGTGCAGATCCCGCCGCTCGACCGGGAAAAAACTATTGAGACGGCCCGGATGCTGGAAAAACAGCTCAATGCGAGTTACCAGGATTTCGCACGGCGCGAACTGAATGCCGACACCCATTACTTCTCGATCAAGTTCGAGAAGATCTATGCCCGCTTCTTCCAGGCAGGGAAGAAGAAGCGATATGCCGGCAGGCTTGTCTGGAAAGAGGGAAAGGATGCAGACCAGACCGATATCGTGGGTTTTGAGATCAAGCGCAGCGACACCCCCCAGATCACCAAGGTTGCCCAGTCAAAAGTGATGGATATGATCCTTGCCGGGGCTGAATACAACGAGATCAAAACCTATCTGGGCGATATTATCACCCGGTACCGGGCCGGAAAATTCACTCTTGATGAGATTGGAATACCGGGCGGGATCGGCAAATCCCTTGACGATTACGAGACCGATGACGCCCAGGTGCGTGGAGCCCGGTACTCAAACCAGCACCTGCATACGGAGTTCGGCAAAGGGAGTAAACCAAAGAGGATCTACATCAAAGCCGTGACGTCAAAATATCCCAAGACCGATGTAATCTGCTTTGAGTATGCCGACCAGGTGCCAAAGGAATTTGTCCCAGATCTCGAACTGATGCTTGAAAAGACCATTGAGCAGCCGATCTCACGAATTATCGAAGCACTTGGCTGGACGTGGAAGGATATCGATCCCTCTCACACGACGCTTGCCCAGTGGGGTTTCGGGTGAGGCCGTAACTCCGCGTTCTCCCGGGTCTCATTTTCGGTCTCGTTTTTCGTGGCAGGTCAACCGGCTCTGTGAACCCGAGAAATGCCTGGTTCTTCCTGATAATGGAACAAACATCCAAAAATGCGAGGGATTGTCAACCCCCGTTCAAATGCTGCGTTCAATACCGGTCTTTGGCGACCCGTAAACCAAAAAATATTAATGCCGATTTGTGCAATGTGGATTCATAGACGGGGAATAAACGAGAGGAGCCTTCATTGGGCTTTTCTCACGTAAGGATTAATATCCGACGGTGTTAGTCGATGACAGAAAGTACATCTCTCTTTGGCGAACGTGAAGAAAGTTTTGTGGATTTCTGGCTG
Organism: Methanoregula sp.; assembly: GCA_041652215.1. Classification (GTDB taxonomy): domain Archaea; phylum Halobacteriota; class Methanomicrobia; order Methanomicrobiales; family Methanospirillaceae; genus Methanoregula. The sequence continues at coordinate 11,529 of JBAZHU010000028.1, forward strand.
TTTATTATCGTTACCACAACAATCCTTGCGCTTCTCGTGAACATCCTCGCGCTCCATTACGGCACCTCCACTGTCGCTACGAACCTCCTCTATATCCCGATCGTTATCGCAGCATACTGGTACCC
>JBAZHU010000029.1:0-11492 GCA_041652215.1 Methanoregula sp.
AGCCGACGCCAATGATCGCCTTCGGGTGGTATTTCTTGATCATTCGCTTGATAAACGACGATCCCGCTACGATAAAGACCCGGTATCCCATTTTTTCGAGATTGAGCCGGGCCTCCCCCACCGTGCACTGCCCGCAGTTCACGCATTTGAGCCCTTCGGGTGTAAGGTGAGCCGGGCATCGGGCGGATCGCAGGCACTGGGGGAAAAAAACCGCCCGCTCCGACAGGGGAACCAGGGAAAATTCGTTTGCGTTCATCGTGTTGTGGATCTTGATGAGAAACGTGAGCATCTCCTTGTCCTCAAGGCCGAGGAGCCGGAAGAACCCTTTCATGAATCCTTCAAGAAAGACGATGCCTGCCTTGATGAGCCGGGGGAAGTACAGGCGCCCTTTTTTTATCGAGTACAGGGAGATGACGACAAGGACAAACGATACCAGGATCGCCCCGAGGATAAAAATGACGGTCGCTTCACCGATGAGATACATCAGGCTGTGCCAGGGGCCGAGATCGAAGTCCATGATGGTCGTATCCTTTTATGGTTCACTATTATTGGATGCAGTGCGGGATAAGAGTGCGTTGATATCAAAGGGCGGCCGGATAATGCCACGCTCAGTGATGATTGCGCTGACGAGCTCCATGGGTGTCGCGTCGAATGCGTAGTTCTTTACCGGCACGCCGTCAGGGATCAGGGTCCGGTTCCCCACGACTGCGAGTTCCTCGCGCCCCCGTTCCTCGATAATTACCTCGCGTTCAATACGGGTGGCGTCGAATGTGGAGAGCGGGGCGGCAACGTAGAACGGGATGCCGTGGTAGCGGGCGCAGACCGCGTGCATGTAGGTGCCGATCTTGTTAAAGACCGCGTCCCGGGTGATACGGTCAGCCCCGACGATCACCGCATCGATCGTCCCGGTGCGCATGATGTGTGCCGCCATCGAGTCGGTGATGACCGTGACATCGATCCCGTCCCGGGCAAGTTCCCACGCGGTGAGCCGGGCACCCTGGAGGAGCGGCCGGGTCTCGCAGGCAATCACGTTTACCGTTTTCCCTGCCGCGACCGCAGACCGGATCACGCCGAGTGCCGTCCCCCACGTAGAGCAGGCAAGTGCCCCGGCGTTGCAGTGCGTGAGCACCGTGCACTTATCCGGCAGGAGTGCGGCGCCGTAATCGCCGATCGCATGGCAACAGCGGGTATCTTCCGCCGCAATTGCCTTTGCCTCGTCAAGGGCGGCTTTTTGTGCGGATGCCGCATCGGGTGCGGCAAGCATACGGGCAATCACCCGGTCGACGCCCCAGCTCAGGTTCACCGCCGTCGGCCGGCTCTCCCGGATTCGCCCTGATTCCTTCTGTACCTTACGGGTAAATGTACTATACGATATTTCGGTACAGGTGGCCGCCGCAAGGGCAACGCCGTACCCCCCGGCAACGCCGAGCGCAGGTGCTCCCCGGATCTCCAGCCGTTTGATGGCGGTAATGAGCCGGTCGACACTTGTGCACCTGACGATAGCATACTCCGTGGGAAGCAGGGTCTGGTCGATGAACCGGATCCCGCCGAGTTCATCGTCCCACCAGAGCGTGGAAATTTCCTTCACCGGGATCGCATCCCGGAGGTCGTTGCTTTTTTCGTGTCGATAAACGCCCGCATCGCCGCAGACTCTCCCGAGGCCACGCTGTCGGGGATGTCCTTTGGGGCGATTGCGGAACCGGCGACATAGATACCCGGCCGCATCGTGCCGACAGTATCCATCGCGTCGTGCACCGACCGGATAAACCCGGTCTCTTCGAGCGGGAGGCCGAGCTGTGCGGCAAGCCGGGCGGTTGCATCCGTGGGCTGGATGCCGACCGAGAGGACGACAAGGCCCGGGCGAAGCACGGTCACTTCCCCGGTCTCGGTGTTCTCCACCTGGAACCGTATGCCGCTCCCGTTGTTGTCGGCCTGCATGTCGGAGGGCATCCCCCGCAGGAATTTCACCCCGACGGATTTTGCCCGCTCGTAGTATTCCTCGTAGCCCTTCCCATAGGCGCGAACGTCCATATAGAATATCGTTACTTCGATCTCCGGGTGCTTTTCCCTGATGAGCAGCGCGTTCTTCATCGCCTGCATGCAGCAGACGCAGGAGCAGTACGGGCGCTTTTGTGGTATATCCCGTGAGCCCACGCACTGGATAAAGACGATGCTCTCCGGCTCTTTCCCGTCGCTTAAGCGCCGGATCTTCCCCCCGGTCGGGCCGCTCGCATTTATCATCCGCTCCAGTTCAAGGCTGGTTACGACATCGGGGAACTTCAGGTATCCGAGCGGGGTTTTTTTCCGTGCATCGAAGACCTCGTAGCCCGTGGTGACAATGATGCTCGCGGCTTCGATCACGGACTCCTTTTCTGCATCCTCGTGCAGGATCGCCTGGGGCCCGCAGGCATCGTAGCAGAGCCCGCACTCGATGCAGTGCTCCTTGTCCTTTACCACCCGGTCGGGAACTGCCTGGGGGTGGGGCTTGTAGATTGCTTTTCTTACGCCGACCCCGGCATCGAACCGGTTGTACACTTCGACCGGGCAGATCTGGATGCAGTCGCCGCAACCGGTGCAGGCGTCCATGTCGATATAGCGCGGGTGCTCTTTTATCGTGACCTGGAAGTGCCCGGCCTCGCCTTTTACATTTTCCACTTCACACAGGGTATGGATATGAATATTCGGGTGTCGCTGGACGTCGACCATTTTCGGCGAGAGGATGCACATGGAACAGTCGTTTGTCGGAAACGTCTTGTCGAGCTGCGCCATGTGGCCGCCGATGGTGGGCTCCCTTTCTACCAGGTGCACGACAACACCGTGGTTTGCGAGATCGAGTGCGGCCTGGATGCCGGAAACCCCGGCCCCGATAACGACGACGTCACCCATGGACATATTCCCCGGCGAGCCTGACATAGGACTGCGCATTTTCAAGGATATGTTTACGCTGCGCCGGAGTGATCTCCTTGAGCACCCGAGCCGGGATCCCGAGTACGACCGATCCTGACGGGACCAGCATGCCCTCGGTGACGACGGCACCTGCACCGATCAGGGAATCCTCGCCCACGACAGCGCCGTTTAATACGATGGCACCCATCCCGACCAGCACCCGGTCGCCGATGGTGCAGCCGTGGAGGATTGCCCCGTGTCCCACGGACACATCGCACCCGAGCGTTGTCGGGAACCCTGCGCTGGTGTGGACGACGCAGTTGTCCTGGATATTCGACCGGTCGCCAATGGCGATACGGTCCTTGTCGGCCCGGATGACCGCGCCAAACCAGATGCCGACATCTTTCCCGAACGTAACGCGGCCTGTCACCGTTGCATTGGGGGCGCACCAGAGCGGCGTTCCTGCAATCTTCCCATCCATACCCATAATACCATAGGAACTTAACATACAGACCGCATGAAGGTTATGGTAGGGGGCACCTTCGATCCGCTGCACGACGGCCATAAACGCCTTTTGACCCGGTCGTTTGCTCTTGCCGGTCCCGAGGGCCAGGTTGTTATCGGGCTTACGACGGACGCTTTTGCGAGCCGGAAAACGCACCCGATCCATCCGTTTGCCGAACGCAAAGCCGACCTTGAACAGTTTATTGCCGCAAGTATCACCACGAACGCCGCAGGGAACAAGTATGCGACGCACTGGGAGGTCGAGCCCCTGAGCGACCGGTTTGGCTCGGCGCTCGATGCGGATTTCGACGCGATTGTGGTATCAGAGGAGACGCTGCCGGTTGCAGTCGAGATCAACCGGATGCGCCGCGAGAAAAAACTGCGCAAAGTAGATATCCACCAGATCACCTGCGTGCTCGCCGAGGATGGCCGCTGGATTTCATCCACCCGCATATGGCGCGGCGAGATCGATGCCCATGGCCACCTGATCCATACGGCCCAGCCGGAATAAAAAGGGAAAACCGGATATACCCGGGCCCCAACCGTCCCCGGGGATACCCCGTCAGATGATATAACTGGTCAGGTCTTTTGTGATGACCGAATCGCAGTAAAGGCAGCGCAGGCCCTTTCCATCGGGGAGCACCTCGAACCTGCTTTTGATCGGTTCGTTTGTCCGGGTGATGCAGCCGGGGTTCGGGCACCGCACGCTCCCGACAATCATGGTCGGGACCTCGACACCCTGTTTTTCGCAGACCTTAAAATTCCGGATAATATTGATCGTCGCCTTGGGGGAGATGAGCGCGATACGGTCCACCTCTTCTTTTGAGAGTTCCCGGTTGGAGATCTTGACAATGTCCTTCTTGCCCATGTTCCCGCTCGGGACATTGGTCGCGATCGAGAGCGCCTCCGTGGTCGTTCCGACGATTCCGAGGATCTTAATCACGTTGAGCGCCTCGCCACCATCGATGTGATCGATCACGGTACCGTTTTTGATCCTCCGTACAAGGAGTCCTTCCCCCTCGTCGTCGCTCGTCTCTGCGGGTACGATGTGTCTCATCCCATCACGTCCAGGAGCATGGCCATTCTTACGGGCACACCGTTTTTCGACTGCTCAAAGTACCGGGCATGGGGCGAGGCATCGAGCCGTGGGTCGATCTCGTCCACTCTCGGGAGGGGGTGAAGGACGATCAGGTGCTTTTTTGCCCCTGCGAGGAGTTCGGGAGTGATCCGGTAACTGGATGCGACATTGAAGTACGACGTCGAGTCCGGGAACCGTTCCCGCTGGATCCTCGTGACGTAGAGGACATCAACATCTTTTATGACCTCTTCGATACTCTCGTGCGCAACGATTTCCATGCCCTTTTCTTTCAGCTGGCTGGCAAGGGAGGGTGGCAGTTCGAGGCCGGGGGGCGAGATCGTGTGGAGGCGAACCCCGTAGAGGGAGAGCGCGGAGGCAAGCGAATGGGCCGTCCTCCCGTACCGCAGGTCGCCCACCAGCGCCACATCGATCCCGTCGATTGGCATCGACTGGCGGATCGTGTAGAGGTCAAGGAGCGTCTGGGACGGGTGCTGGCCGGCACCGTCTCCGGCATTAATGACCGGCACCTTTGCGAACTCCGATGCGAGCCGGGCCGCCCCCTCTTTGGGGTGGCGGATGACGATTGCATCTGCATACCCGCTCACGACCCGGATCGTGTCGGCCAGGGTCTCGCCTTTTGCTATTGAGCAGGCCTCGACGCTGCTCACCGAGAGAGAGGTCCCGCCGAGGCGCGCCATCGCGGATTCAAAGGACATCCGTGTCCGGGTACTGGGTTCAAAAAAGAGGACGGCAAGGATTTTGCCGTCAAGGGCGTTTTTGGTATATTTCTTCTTCTCGATCTGTTGTGCATGATCCAGCAGGCGATCGATTGCGCTGCGGTCAAAATCCCCTATGGAAATAATGTGATGCGTGGCAACTCCTCCCGGCGCGAGCTTGTCAGGATCATATATCTGCCCGGTCCTAAATGTACCTATCTTCCCAATAGGCCATGACTCCCGTGCTGGATGTGGGAGGGTATGGACGGGAATGATATTATCCGATTGTTGCCCAGTTTTACTCTGAAGAATGCGTTTATTTTTTCATCAAAGGACGTGAGGCATGCAGATACCTGTTGCGCGGCCGGTGATCGGCCAGGATGAAGTTGCGGCTGTGTCAGATGTGCTGATGTCCGACATGACGGCACCGGGAGAGAAGGTCGCCGGGTTCGAGCAGAAGTTTGCCGGGTACTGCGGCGCCGCCCATGCGGTTGCGGTCAATAACGGGACTGCCGCCCTCCATGCGGCCCTGCTTGCGGCAGGAGTTGGTTTCGGCGACGAGGTGGTAGTTCCTGCATTCTCGTTTATTGCAACCGCAACGGCGGTCTCCATGTGCGGGGCAAAACCGGTCTTTGCCGATGTGGACGAGCAGACCTTCACGATCCGCCCGGACCAGGTACGCGAGCGGATCACCCCAAAAACCAAAGCGGTTATCGGCGTCCACCTCTTCGGCCAGCCTTTCGATGTCGATCCCATCCTTGAGATTTGCGAAACGCACACAATCCCCGTAATTGAGGACGCCGCGCAGGCCCATGGTGCCCTGTACCATGGCGTAAAAACGGGAAATCTCGGGAAGTTCGGCTGCTTCTCGTTCTCTGCGGCAAATAACATGATCACCGGCGAGGGCGGGATGGTCACGACAAACGACAAGCCTTCCGCTGACCGACTGCGCCGTATCGTCAACCCCGACAAGAACGATGAGTCTCTCTGCACCGAAATCGGCTACAACTACCGGATGACCGATATCGCTGCTGCGATCGGGATCGTCCAGCTCAGGAAACTGGACAAGTTCAACCTGCGCCGGAGGAAGAACGCGGAATACTATGCGGCCAACCTCACGGCAACGGGCATCGTCAGGCCAAAGGTCGCCGACAACGTGCAGCACGTATACAACCAGTACGTGATACAGGTGACAAAGGAGTTCCCGCTCTCCCGGGGCGCCCTCATGGATCTCCTTAAGGCGAAAGGCATCGGGTCAGCGGTGCACTACCCGATCCCCCTCCACCGCCAGCCGCTCTATGGGCCGGTTGCCGATCCCGATCCCTGCCCGGTGGCGAGCCGGCTCTCCGAAACGGTGCTCTCCCTGCCGGTCCACCCGTCGCTAGACACAAAAGACCTCGCGTATATCTGCGAGGTTATTAACAAAGTGAAATGAACAAAATGCCGGTGGTACAGGTGTCTGGTCACACCGGTTAAAAGCGATACGATGCAGGACCTCAAAACCCGTCTGCACAAGGCAGTTCCTATCCTGTGGGTTCTTGATTGTTTTCCCGTTCAGACGGACGATCCCGGCAAATCTTGTGGCAGTGCCGCAGGGTTACCTTGCGTACGTTGCATAAACGACCTGTCAGGCCGGGTTTTTTTTAAGACAGGGCGTTTTTTATGGAACGGGGTGCCGTTTGCCGGGTACGGGGCTTTGGAGGAGGCCGTCAGAGGGGAGTATTTCCGGGATTTTCCTCGTTCCATGGGATTTACGCCACGATCGGGGGCAGTACCCTAAAAGAGAAGGCACAGGGAGTTATTTTTCTTCTCGTTGTTAAGGAGTCTGCCCCGTATGAGAGGTTGGATCGTTGTCATGAGGTGAGATGCCACCGTGCGTAATTCGCGTGGCTCTCCTGGTGTTTCCTGATGCTACCTGCATTCCTGCAGGCCTGATCCATTGGTTGAACCGGCCTGCATTTAAAGCACCGGAAGTTGGAAAAAAACACCCTGTTCTTTTCCCGGCCTCCCCACTTGGACCACCCCTCGTTTCCCGGAACGATTCCGGAACCTATATTGGGCATGACCCGTGAAGTTACCAAGAGAAATGTATCCCGACCGGGCAGTCTTTGGAAAAATCATTGATGAAGAGCCGGATCTCTCCCTCGCCGGAAGGGAGACGCTGCGTGCACTGTACGACGGCCCCTTAAAGATCCGCCAGATCCTTCTGCGTGTCAATTCGCCCCGGGAAGCAGGGCCCGGGAAGGATCAAGGGGAGCGCACGATTACCGAGTCTGCGCTCAGGAAACGTCTTGAAGTACTGATTGGACGGGGGATTATTGCCCGGGCCGGGAATGAGCGGACCAACCCGTACTATTTCATCCGTCGGCCGTGGCTCTTTAACCGTTACATCCGGATCAGGTGCAGGGATAACCCCTCCGGCGGGCTTCTCGACCTCAAAGTTCTCCTTGGCGAGATCGCGCGGCAGGAGGCAAAAGGAACCCCGGACACCGTCCAGCCCCGGGTGATCTCCGCTATCGGGGAACGGACCGAACGCAGCCTCGAAGTTGCGGCGGCCTACGAGGCGTTCCGGCAGCGCCTTGGCGACCCGGCCGCCATTGGGGATTACCTCGAAGGGATCTATGCCCAGATCTATGAGGGCAACGTCCCGAAGAGCGATATCGACGGGTTGCTCGTGCGGGATTTCCTCAGGTTTGTTGCCACCGCTCCCCCGGAGGAGCACGAGGTCAGGTTCTTCTTCTGGTATGCGCAGTTCTTCCTGACCCTCGACATGTACGAGGAGGCGTCCGGGATCTTTGACTGGGGTTCTGGCCTTGCCCGGGACCGGGGGCTCGACCTTGCGGCGATCCTTGCCAAAGCCCGGATCTCACGGGGCAGTATCCTCCTGCACACGAACGACTTTGCCGGGGCACGGGAGTCGTTTAATGCCGGTTCCCGCGAGCGTGGCAATGACCTGCTGGCACAGGCAAAGAACCTGTCCGGCATGGGGGAGGTTGACCTGATCTGCGGGGCGGCCGGGCCGTCGCGTGCTCTGTCGGGTTTTGCCCGGGCGCTTGACCTTGTCGGGAAGGCAGATCCCGATTGCCAGAATGCGGACGTCCAGGAACTCAAAGGGGATATCCTGCGCTGGACAGGAACGGTCCACCGTCTTACCGGACAGTACGACAAGGCCGGCGAATGCTACGCGGCAGCAGAGGCGATCTACCGGGACGATATGTTCCGGGGCCGCGCAAGCCTGCTGCCGGAACAGGCGGAACTGATGCGTGCATATGCGTTTTTTGCGACCGGCCCGGCCGCAGACCGGTACCTTGCCCGGGCGGCAGATCTGTACGACGAGGCAAAGACCGCAGCGCAGCGGATCCGGAGCATCAGCCGGTTTGCCGGTGCGCTGATCGGCGAGTGCGAACTTGCCCGGGTTGCCTGCCGGAAATTCAACCGGCCGCTGCCCCGGGATATCGATGCAAAATATGCGAACGCCTTTGGGATCTCCTGCCAGATCGGTTCGAAGCGGGGGATTGCGCAGTGCTTCATCTCCGAGGCCCTGCTCTACCATACGATGGCCGATGAGTTCCCGGATAAGTACGCGGATACTGCTGACAAGCTGGTGCAGGCCGAGGAGTTCTGCCGGGAGCTGGGCCTTGCCACCGAACTTGCCCTCATCAAACGGATCAAGGGCCATGCGCCCCCGGTGTGCGAACCAAACCCGCTTACGTTTCTTTAAGCCTGCTGCCGCGAAAAGGTCCCCCTGTCATGATCGATCCCCCCTGGATTATTGTGGGGAGGGAATAAGGGAGGAAAAAAGGGTATGGATGAGATACTGTTGGGGGAAGCACGGCCAGGACGCCTGGCGTTGTTATGCAACGTATGCAGTAAGCGGGCCGATCGCGGTAACTGCGACAAGGAGCAGGATGCAGGCCAGGTGGACCGCAAAGGGTATCTTCAGCCGTACCTGTTCCGGGGGGGTTTTTCTGGTGTTATGTTCGGTCATGTGCTGGCTCCTTTCTCGCAAGGTTATCCGCTGATCATATGCTTGACCCGGACGCGATATAAAGCGCGGGAAGTTGGAAAATGTGGGGCTGATTTTTTCTAAAAGGGTGATGCCCGGCCAAGTACTGAGATGCTCTCGTACAATCCCTTCATCACCCGGGGCAGTACCTGTGGCTCGCTTTTTATGGAGCGTTGCCGGGCCGGGTCCGGCCGGAACGCGGATGTTTTTTTGGCGCGAAAAATAAAATCCGGAATTTTTTTGCGGCCGAAAATTTGTGCCGGCCCGGGCGTCCGGGATTTTTTTATAAAAAAACCGGAACTGCCGAAAAATCCACGTCGGATCTAAAAAAAGTTAGTTAGTTGTACATCCAACAGTTGGTTAATTATCCAACTGTTGGCTCGGTAACTAACAGATCTTTTTTGGCCTGAAAAAAATTTTGCCGGATTTTTTCCGGGGCATACCGGTTTATTTCAGCGATTCCAGTACGATTTTTACCAGCGTACTGGTAGCCGGGTCGGAACCGAAACGGAACGCCATCTCCCCCTTTTCGGTGATCCGGTAGGATTTTTCCCGACGGGTTTCACCGTAACGGATCTCTTCGGCTAGTCCCGCGTCTACGAGTGCATTCATAAACCCGGAGAACGTCCCCTGGGTGAGTTCGTCTGCGGCCTTCCTCCCCTGTTTGTAGGTCGCGGCAGGTGGGGTGTTCCGCGTCCGTGCCATCACGTAGAGAGGCCAGAGCTGTGTATAGATATACTGCCGGGAGACCGGTGCAGGTGCCGTTGATTTTTTTTCGTTTTTGCCGTATTTTACCAGCAGTGCGAGGATTGTCTGGTAATTGGGGTTTGCAAGCAGCGATGCGGGAGGCTGGTCCGGGAGCGGGACAGGCCGCAGGAACTTTTCATCGAATGCCGATCGGACCTCGCCGTTCACCCACGGGGCAAGGGCAAGGAGCGCCATGCAGAGTGGTTTTGACCCGCCCGAGAGGTCGAAAGTATACCCGGCACCCGGGTGCTCCTGGTGGATCCGGGTGAGTGCATCGCGGACAGATGAGTATGCAGGAGCGGAGATAACCTCGTTGTGGAACGGGATACCGATGGAAGTGGAGGTATTCTTTGCAGTAGAGATCCCGTTCCTTATCGCAAACCGCGCCTTTTCGATTTCGGGATCAGCGTGTTTGTAGAACAGGGTGTTGTCGGAAAAGATGTACGTCCGGGTAATATCGGGATAGTCCCGGAACGATGCAGTATAGGTGGCAGGGAGGTCGTCACCGGCGGTGATGATATGGATGTGCTCCTGTGATGGCATTGATCTGATTCTGGGGGCGGGGGTTAAATGGTTGTAGGTTTGCAAACTTGTGATCACCGTTACGCATATCACAGGGCATGGTGAAGTACTGTCATGCCCGGTTCCCTGAGTTTTTCCGCTCATGCGAAGGTCATGATGCAGGAGCGGATGATTGAGGAGGACTGGATCATCAGCACCGTCCAGGCCCCGGATATGACTGAAATAAAACGGGAAGATGAAATCCACTATATCAGACAGACCCCTCAAAACGGGGGAAAGTTTTTGAGGGTCATCATCAATCCTATAGTACGTCCGCCCCGGGTGATTACGGTATTCTTTGACCGGAGAGTGCAGCCATGAAAGTAACGATAGATCCCGAATCCGATGCCCTCTATATGCGCCTGACCGATACCCGCATCCATGACTCGGAAGAAGTTAAACCGGGGGTTATCCTCGATTACGACGATAAGAACAACCTTGTCGGCATCGAGATCCTCCGGGTGTCAGAAAGGGTGCCGTCAGCCAGCCTGAAATCGGTGCTGATTGAATCTGCATAATATATCATCTTGTTTTTGTCAATGGTTTTACAGATAGTTGTATTCCCTTTACAGGAGAGATCCGATCAAAAGCCCGCAGAAAAAGAGCAACTCATCCTGCAAAAGGAAAAGATCGCCACCGATTACGAGAACGCGGACGATGTGTGGAAGGAGTACGCGAAGAACAGGTTAGCGCATGAATGAGCCGGATGACTGGGAAGGGACGTTGATTTGCTCCTCCAGAAATGTTCTACATAGTCCAATGTTGAGAGAGGGCTCCCCGCATCAGGGCCCCTTGCGGGGCACGGCGGGGTGCAAGTGAGTTTTTGGGGATTCTCCCTGATCCGCCGCATGTGCGTCCCTTCGGGGAGGCGGCTGACATCGCAAGTGCTCCTAAAAAAGGGCAAGTGTGTTTTTACTTGCATGCCCGGGGATTAGAAATCCCGGTATGCCGTCTTCCGGTATTCTACTTCAAGGACGTGGATAATCAGTACATC